>JAFXIC010000006.1 GCA_017533485.1 Oscillospiraceae bacterium | reverse complement strand
GCCTATTTCGGCTACCGTCTGGGCAATCTGGAGTACCGCTCCGTCCGCTTCGAGACCGAGGTGCTGGACAAGCCCAATTTCCAGGGCAACGCCGCCGTCAACTACACCGACCGGGAGACCCCCTTCACCCGGATCATCGAGCACAAGTGGTTCGAGTTCGGCACCCAGCCCAAAACCGTCATCTCCCGGGAGTATTCCTCCGAGTGGAAGCCCGGCGACGAGCCCTACTACCCCGTCAACGACGAGCGCAACGGCAATCTCTATCAGGAGTATAAGAAGCTCGCCGATGCAGAATCGAAGGTCACCTTCGGCGGCAGACTGGGCGAGTATAAGTACTACGACATGGATGCCGTCATCGCCTCCGCACTGGGTAAGTGCGCCGAGCTGTTCTGATTGAAAAATACGGGTTATTTCGACCGTTTCTCCTCTGATTTGGTTGAATTGCGGATCACATTATGGTATAATTTGTTGCAGCACTGCAACATACCGAGGTGATTCTTATCCGCAACCGCATTCTAAAACCAAAGAAATCCGCTCACGAATTGATCGAAATGCTTCGCGACCAAAAGGGCGTGCTGTTTTCCGAGATGTCCGAAGCTGATGCGGAGACTTTCCTCAGCACAAAGAACAACTACCTCCGCACCGCATCCTACCGCAAGAACTACGATAAACACACCTCCGGCGAAAACGAGGGAAAATATATCCATCTGGATTTTGCGTATCTGGCAGAGCTGTCCTCGCTTGATCTGGCCTTCCGCTCTCAGATTCTTCCCATGTGCATCGATATCGAGCATGCCCTGAAGGTCAAAATCGTCTCTGCCATCGAATCCAATCCGAAAGAGGACGGATACAGCATCTGTGACGAATTTCTTGCCGCATATCCTTATGCGCGCAGCAGCATTGAAGAAAAAGCCGACTCCATTTTTACCGGAGAGCTGATTGATAAGTATTTTGACCTCTGTCTCGTCTACGAAACCTCCGCCTCCGGAAAAACCAGCTTTAAGACCCGGATTCTGTCCTGCGATTGTCCAGTCTGGGTTTTTGTTGAAATCGTCAGCTTCAGCACCCTCGTTCAATTTATTACATTCTACAACCGCAAGTATCCCAAAAGCATCCCGATCGATACCAAAATCGTAAACCCTGTTCGCAGTCTCCGGAATGCATGCGCCCACAACAACTGTCTGTTCAACAATATGCGCCCCTGCAGCACCCAGCCCTCGGAAATCATCTCGCAGTTTGTGTCCACGATCCCTACGGTTGCAAAGGAGGAGCGAAAGAAAAAGCTCAAGTGCAGACCGCTGTTTGAATTCAGCTGCCTGATGTATCTGTACCATACCGTCGTTACAGAAAAGGTACGCAAGCGCCGTATGGCCAAGCTGAAGGAATTTATCGACCATCGTCTGTTCAGAAACGCAGACTATTTTTCTGATAATCAAATTGTCAGAACTTCCCTGATTTATATTAAAAAACTAGTTGACAATTTCGCTTAAACAGCATATAATACTCATGTAATTAGAAAGCATATGCTTTCGTGACGGTAGCGTTACTGACGTTGCCATCATCTCTCTTTTCTGTTTGCTGCCGCATTGGGTTTCCGATGCGGCAGTTTTTCTTGCAGCAGCATGTTCCAACATCTTTCTTGACTCCCCCCATAAATTATGCTAAAATAGTTCGGTAATCCACGCCGCTGTGGTGGAATGGCAGACACCGCGGACTTAAAATCCGCTGGGGGCAACTCCGTACCGGTTCGAGTCCGGTCAGCGGCACCAGCAAAGAG
>JAFXIC010000005.1 GCA_017533485.1 Oscillospiraceae bacterium | reverse complement strand
TCCGTTGGCGGATGCCGCACCGACAACGTATGATCGTGCGCTCGTTGAGGAACGCTTTGCATCGCTCGGAAAGATGAGTGCAGTTGTGCGACCGGCACAAAAAATCACAAATACCGAATCATAATCAAAAACGCCCTGATGCATATCTGAATCATGCATCAGGGTGTTTTTTCATTCGGTTTATTGTGAAGTGAAAGCATGGTAAAGTTCACGTTTGGAAAATCCTGTTTTTACAGCAAGTTCTTTACAGACATCTGCCGCACGCTCCCCTTTTTCTACACGTTTCCGGATGGTTTCCAATACCTCATCTATAGAGATTTCTTCTTGTTGCCTTACGATCGGAGCACCGGCAATCACCAGTACAAATTCTCCGCGCGGCGCTTGCGATTCATAGAACGAGATTGCTTCCGAAAGGCTCGTTTTCCGCATTTCCTCGTGTAATTTCGTTAGCTCGCGACAGATTGAAATCGAGCGGTCTCCGAAGTATGTATACATATCCTTTAGTGTATTGAGGAGTTTATGCGGTGCTTCGTAAAAGACCATGGTACGTGTTTCATTTTGAAGCTGTTCCAGATGCGTGAAGCGTTGTTTTTTCGAAACAGAAAGAAATCCCTCAAAACAAAATCGTCCGGTGTCCTGTCCTGAAATCGCAAGTGCGGAAATTACGGCACTCGGACCGGGAACAACCTGCATCGGGATAGATTCCGCAATACAGGCTCGTACAAGGAGTGCGCCGGGGTCGGAAATACATGGCATTCCTGCATCGGTTACAACCGCACAGGAGTCTCCGTCCAACAACTTCTGAATGATACTGTCGATCACAGCCTGTGGACTATGTTCGTGATAACTGAGGAGTGGCGTATGGATATCAAAATGTGAAAGAAGTTTGCGTGTAACACGCGTATCTTCCGCGGCAATCACAGAAACTGTTTCCAGAATCTCAAGCTGTCTTGTGGTGATATCACCCAGATTGCCGATTGGCGTGCCTACAACATATAATGTGCCGCTCATAGATAATTCTCTCCAAAATGACATATTTGCGCGGCTTCCGAAGTCATTTCATTTCCGCTTCGGACAAATAGTGATGGTTCTACCTGTAAGAATGGTTTCGCGCATTTTTTCCCTTCCACCAAGCATAGCCATGGTGCGGAATCGGGATTCTTGCTGACCATTCGCAGCCGCTTCGGTTCAATCTTATTCGCACGCATGGTATTCAGGACATCCGCCAGCCGTTCCGGACGGAAGCACATACAAAGCCGACCGTGGTAGTTCAAAAGCTTTGCTGCTGCTTTACAGATATCGTCCAGCGTACATTCTGTCTCGTGTCGAGCAATCTGCTGTGCAGCTCCGGCAGACAGAATTCCTGCGCCATTCGCCTTATAAGGCGGATTGCAGACAACCAGATCCAGCATCCCGTATGGTGCACCTTCCCAAAGCTCCTTTAAATCCGTACAAACAGGTGTAATCGCCATGTTTTTCGTGCTGTTTTCGAGTGCCAGATTTAACTGCGCGATCGCTTCGGGCTGGATATCAACCGCATAAATCTCTTTCGGCGGACGATTCCGCTGCATCAATAAAGGGATAATACCGCAGCCTGTTCCAAGATCACAGACACGGTCCTTTTCCCGATAACAGGAAAAACCGGTCAGCAAAAAAGCATCTGTTCCGAACGTGTGATTTTCTCCTCGGCAGACAACAATGCCTTCTGCCAGATTCTCAAATTCATAATTCATTCCGAAAATTCCAATCTTCGATCATAATCTATCAATCCGATATAGCTTTTTCCGGCATTGACCCAGATTTCCTGACCATCTCCGCCATAAATCTTAATCGGTGCGGATTCCTCAGATTTTACCCAGGAAATCGGTTGTATTGCGCCGGCAGAAATATAAAATCCGCCGCCGCTTTCCAATCCGATATCAACAAGATAATTATCTTCTCTGAGTGAAATATCAGTCTGTAAAATAAAGATATTCCGAAAAGCAAGCTGTGTGTTTGTTCCGCTGTCCATATGCGGATTTTTACAGTGTTTTTTCAGATAGGTCTTTGTCTTTTCGTCATATTCAAACGTACTCCAGTATGCTTCTGAAAAATGGAGAACCGCATAGCTGCATGGATCACCTTCGGGAACAATCGTGGACTGATCACGGAAAGAAAAGGCTTTTTTCGTCTCGGTATCCGTGCGGAATCCATATCGTGCGATCGCGTCGGGCAGCTTGGAACCATCCAGATATCCGGTGTGCTCACTTGCATATTTTCCGACTCGGTCAGAATCTCTGAAAAAGCATACTTTCCATCCATTTCCACCGCCGTCCAGACGGTCAATTCCAAGTCGCTCCAATGTTTCTTTTGCAATGGTCTGATCCATTCCCCAATGGCAATAGATCGCGTCCATACCATACGCTAAAATCGGGTAATAGTAGCGACAGCTTCTTACAGAGCAGATATTCGGAACACTTTCATAATCTGCGTACACTGCCATCAAACGCGTAATACCGGCTTCTACCGGCATTTCATAAATAATGTCCGCTGCCGCAATACCGTACTGCGGCAGAGCTTTCTTCAGATTATTGACCATAACCGCAACAGGTCTTTTTCCTGCTGCTTCTTCACGCATACCGATTTCTCCCGTCAGTGGATTCATACCCTGCGGAATCGGCTTTGTCGTTGTTGTCGTTTCAGTCGTCGTGGTTGTTATCTCCGTCACAGAAGTGGTGGCTGCTGTTGTATTCGCAGGCATCTCTTCTAATTTGTTCTCGCCTCTGTTGCAGCCCGATACATTGCATCCGCTTAAAAATAACGTAGCCGCAAACAGAAATCCAATTTTCTTTCGATACATTGGACTGCCTTCTTTCTCTGTTTCTATCTTAAATTGAATCAAATAAACCGGTAGAGAGATATCGTTCTCCACTGTCGGGAATAATCGTAACAATCAGCTTTCCGGCAAATTCAGGTCGTTTTCCAAGCTTTTTTGCAGCCGCAAGTGCTGCACCGCCCGAAATTCCGATCAGAATCCCCTCCAGCTTTGCTGTCTGCCGGCAGGCTTCAGACGCCTCGTCTTCTGTCATCTTGATATATTCGTCGCAGACCGTCAGGTCCATTGTCTTTGGGATAAATCCTGCGCCAATCCCCTGTAAGCCGTGGGCACCGGGAGACTCACCGGATAATACAGCCGATTTTAACGGTTCAACGCCTGCAATATAAACGGACGGATTCTTAGATTTTAAATATCTTCCGGTTCCGCTGACAGTACCGCCCGTACCGACACCGCCGACAAAAGCTGCAACCTGACCATCGGTGTCCGTCCAGATTTCAGGGCCTGTTGTCAGAAAATGCACTTCCGGATTCGCCGGATTCGTAAACTGTCCGACAATGACAGAACCCGCGATTTCACGCTGTAAAGCCTCGGCCTTTGCGATCGCTCCGGCCATTCCGAGCGCGCCGTCTGTCAGTACCAGTTCTGCACCGTGAGCCGCCAAAAGCTGTCTGCGTTCGATACTCATCGTGTCAGGCATTGTTAAAATTACGCGGAGTCCATAGACAGCCGCCGCAGCAGCCAGTCCGATTCCGGTATTGCCGCTGGTTGGTTCTATCACAGTGCCGCCCTGCTTGATCTGACCACTTTTTAGCATCGTTTGCAGCATATGAACCGCCGCTCTGTCCTTGACACTTCCGGCAGGATTATAGCTTTCCAGCTTCACGGCAATTTTTGCCGAGATATTATTTTCCTGTTCATAGCGCGAAAAACGTATCATCGGCGTATGGCCTGTCAGGTCTGCAAAATTATCATATATCCGCATATAGCTTCAAATCCTTTCGTTGCGTACCAGTGATTCTCCGTGAAGTTCTTTGGACGCCATCGCATTCAGACTTTCATCCGCTGTAATTCCTGCCAGATAATTGTAATATCCTTGACTTGCGATCATTGCAGCATTATCCCCACATAACGCAATCGGCGGCTGATAGAGCGTAAAGCCCTCTTTTTGACAAGCCGCTTCCAATGCCCTACGGACACCGGAATTTGCGGAAACTCCGCCGGAAAGTGCAATCGAACGGTAACCGAATTCTTTTGCCGCGGCAATCGCTTTTTCCGTTACGACATCTGCAATATGTTTTTGCAGTGATGCGGATAAATCCTGTTTGTTGATCGCTTCTCCGATCTGGTCGGCGTGATGCAGCAGGTTTACAACATAGGTTTTCAATCCGGAAAAGCTGAAATCATAAGGATTTCCTTCCATTTTACTTTTGGGGAGTTTGAACGCAAGCGGATTTCCCTGCTGTGCATTCTGATCAACGTGCAGTCCGCCCGGATAAGGAAACCCCATGGCACGTGCACATTTGTCAAAGCATTCGCCTGCCGCGTCATCCCGTGTACGGCCGATTGTCTGGAACGTAGTATAATCTGTGACAGCCGCAATTCTTGTGTGACCGCCGCTGACGATTACACCCAGATATGGCGGTTTTAAATCCGGATGTACCAGATAATTGGCTGCCGCATGACCTTCCGTATGGTGTACCGGAATCAGCGGTTTTCCTGCTGCAAGTGCCAGTCCTTTTGCAAAGCTGACACCTACCAGCAATGCACCGATCAATCCCGGTGCAAAGGTTACCGCAATTCCGTCTACGTCTTCAAGCTCCATATCGGCATCGGACAGCGCTTCCTTGACAACAGTCAGTATATTCTCCAAATGGCGGCGGGATGCCAGTTCGGGCACAACACCGCCGTATTTCTGATGCTCTGATGCCTGTGATGCAATGACATTCGATAAAATTTTCCTGCCGTCTTCCACAATTGCAACAGCTGTTTCATCACATGAACTTTCGATTCCAAGTATCCGCATGATATCCGTTACTCTCCTGTCTGCGTATTGCGTGCCGATTCCAGCATATGAAAACGCTCTGCTTTTCCGTTCGTAGACGGATCGTCCATTGACAAATCACGCTGATATGTCTTTCCGCCCCAACCATCTACATTTGCACGGCGCATTGCACCAAATACACGTGTTTTAAACCCATTGTCCGAATGTTCCATTTCCCGGATAAAGTCCTTCATCTTCTCACGGCTGGTATGGCCGTCCACAGGACATCTGGAACGTACGACTGCCGGCACAATGCCGCGGGAAGCTCTTACGATATCACGTTCCAGTGCAAAACTCAACGGACGAATCAGCGTCAAATCCTTTCGTGATAAATAAGATTTCGGTGCATAACACCCAATTCTTCCCTCAATAAACAGATTCATCAGGAATGTTTCCAGCGCATCATCGTTATGATGTCCGAGCGCCAGCTTATTACAGCCGAATTCTTTTGCTTTATCATGGAGTGCACCGCGTCGCATTTTTGCACATAAACTGCACGGATGTGTTTCTTTTCTCGCTTCAAATACAATTCGCCCGATTTCCGTCGGAATGACATGGTACGGTACACCAAGCTTTTCACAATACTCGGCTACCGCAGAATAATCGGTTGCAATCCCTTCGAACTGAGGATCAAGCGTAATCGCAACCAATTCATATTCCAGAAGTCCAAATCGAAGAAAATCATGCAGTGCCGTCAAAAGCACCAGACTGTCTTTTCCGCCGGATATTCCGACTGCAATTCGGTCGCCGTTCTGTATCAGGTCAAACTCCTGAACCGCACGGCGCAGATATCCAAGTATTTTTTGCATATTCCACACTCCGTTTACAGATTCCAATAAAAAACGGGATGAGCCATCCGCATCATCCCGTTTTCGGCATTTCCAGTATCTTATTCTGCATCCTCAGAAGATACTGCATCAGCAATGTCTTCGGCTTTGTCAACTGCATCCTCGACAAGATCTTCTACTGTTTCGCCGACAGCTTCCACAACGCTCTCGACTTCCTCAGTTACCTTTTCGACAGCTTCTTCTACGTCATCTTCATCGGGAATCTGAATGTCTACCTCATCATCGCATACGCCGCAGACATTACAGCTTCCACAGCAGCAGAGGTCTTCATCCTCTTCCATTTCGCCTGCGTCATAGCGGCAGCATTCATCATCACGGCGCTTCAGCAAGATCAGTGCAGCAGCAGTTCCGACAGCCGCAGCAGCAGCCAATGCAAGAATAGTCAGTTTCTTCATCGTGATTCCTCTTTTCTCCGCATGCTATTTTCCGAAATCGGTATTTGCCGATGAATTGCTGTGGATGCGGGCCGCCAGCAATTTTCGTATTTTTATTATACCACAGTTTTCTGAGAATTTCAAGTGTTTTTTTCGGTTTTTAAGAAATTTCAAATTTCCTGTGTAATTTTTGTCTGATGCATCGGATATCCGGTACAGTCAAGCTCATATTGACCATCTCCGATCGGTGTCATTCCGCATTCATCGTAGAAATGTTCAACCATCTTATTCTTTGCAGTCGGGAGATATTCTGCCCGCAGCCGTGTGTATCCCTGCTCCAGCGTCAGTGCGACAATCGCATCAAACAGGCACTGTTCCACACCGCGGCGCAATACACGGCAGCTCATCAGCCATGTATCAATAAACATGGCATCTTCCTGTTTTTTCAGAATGACTACACTAATCAGACCATGATCGCCGAAACGATCCGAAAGTGTCATATAGCGCGTCACGTACATCGGATTTGCTGCAAGCGCCTCGATTTCCGATTCCGTATATCGGATGGTTCGGAGATTGAACTGATTGGATCGCTGGGTAAGCTGTGCAATGCGGGCATAATGGAATGAATCAAACGGCATGATCGCCGCACGCATTTCCAACGCGGTCAGATATGCTTCATAATCCGCGTAAGTACTCTGTACTGCACGCCGGTTCGCTTCCGCACGATACTGTGCTGTTCTCCCGCTGTCCTCATCCGAATATCCTGCTGCCTCAAACAGATGAAGTCCCTCCAGAAATTCAGGCACCAATGCCGGATCCTCGGGAAGTTCGGGTACTGTTACTTCCGGCAGCAGACCTTTTACAAGGTTGCGCTCAAAGGGATTATCATCCAGAAATACAAGACTGTCCATTCCGATGTTCAGTGTTTCTTGGATATACCGGATGTTCTGGGCTTTATTTTCCCAGTTCGCAACAAATATTGCGATATCCTCCATCCGCAGTACCATGTCAGGATGGTGAAGGAAGGGTTCTTTCGCGGTTTCTTCATGATTCTTGCTGCATACAGCCAATAAAATCCCGCGTTCACGAAGTGCTTTCAGATATCGCTGCAAGGCGTTGAATGCAGGACCCGTACCCAGCTCACCGAGCTGAATTCCGTCTATGCCGTCATCCCCGATCACACCGCCCCAAAGCGTATTGTCAAGATCGGTAATCACACATTTCTTAATTCTTCCCTGTGTCGCCAGTACAATATCAAGCACAAGTTCCGCCGCATATGGCAGCGTTTCCGTCTGCATACTCATTTTTGCAAGGTACCACATCCGAGCGTCAGCAAACTCGGAACTTCCTAGCTGACGCTGTATCCGGCTTAACGCGGCCGGGCATGCATTCGGATATTCTCTTGCCATCGCTTCTCCGAGGAGCATATTGAGTTTACGACACTGATAGGCAAATGAAATCGGAGTCCGGTACCCAAAGCTTCCGAACACCGAGTCATCCGGTTCCGGAAAATCAAACATGATAATTTTCGCCGAACTGTTTGCCGCGATCCTCGTCCAGAGCCCACAGAAGCGTTCCAATTCACGTTCTGCAAAAGTCTCGCGTTCTGATAACGGCGTGTCTTCAAACCGAAGCTGTAGTTTTTGTGTACAGCAGACGATTAAGATATAGTCCGGATGAAATGCATATAGCTCAGAATCACCATCGAGAAGCAGTGCTTCAAGCTGGTCATAATCCGCATCGTATACGGCAAGCGGAAAATCTCTTCGCATAGATTCGCCCGATAATGCAACAGCGAGCTGCTGTGTCGCACAATCCCCTACTACTGCCAGTCGTTTGATTGGTTTCTGATTTGCTTTTGCGAGCCGTTTTAATTCTTTGTATGTAACTGTCTCCAAAGCAGATGCCTCGTTTCTTTTGTGTTATCAGTTTTAATTCGGAAGCGGTTCGTGGTAGAGACCGTTATCCGAACCAAGCTCTACAACTGCTCTTGCGATCGCTTCACTATAGTCAATGAGCTTGTTATCGAAATTCTGGTTGTCAATGTCCGAGCTCATAAATCCAAGCTCTACCAGACAACTCGGCATATTTGTATGTCGATTGACGTAATAGCCGCCTTCTGCATCATTGTTGGAGGATTCACCGCGGAAGCCTTTCCGGATACCACGATTCCGGGAAATGCCTTTGGATTCCAAAAGTTCCATGATGTATTCGGCAAGCAGAGTATCCATATCGTTTTCGTCGCCGCTGTTAACCCAGATCTCTACACCGTTTCCTTCAGATGCGGCATTTCGGTGCAGGGATATGAATAAATCGGCATTTGCCTGATTCGCGAATTCACATCGTTCATCCAATGACGGGAAGGAATCGTCTTCTCTTGTCATTAAAACGGTTACCTTCGGATATTTCTGCAATGCATCTCTGGTGGCAAGCGCGAGATTCAGATTATCATTTTTTTCAAATCTTGTCTTGTCGCGGTTTGTTGAACCATCGTCTTTCCCTCCGTGCCCCGGATCCAGTACAACAATAAACGTATCTTCGACAATGGCAGGCTGTGCAGGTGCTGTTGTATCCTGAACGACAGCAGCTGTTGTCTCGGCAGCAGGCTCTTTCGGCTCCTGTTCATCCTTTCCGCATCTTGAACATAAAAGGATCAGTAAAATCAATGGGATTGCAACAATGAGAATTCGATCCCAACGTATGTGGCGTCTTCTTCTTGGCATAATCTTTCTCCGCTTCTTTATTTTTTACAGCAGCTGCAAGATTTATATACTGCTGATTGATCCGGAATGTATCTGTATAGAACACTTGGGAATGACTTGCAGTTCCCCTGTTCGTTCCCTTTTCGCTATTAGTATATCATAATTCACGCAAAATTGCAAGCGGTTTTCAAAAAGCCTCTTTCATCGCGATTCTTCAACAAATACTTGACAAATCTCGGAAAATCCGCTACAATAGGATTGAAATCTATACATTTCCGGCAAAATATCAGATTCGGATATCTTGAATTTTATGATAAGGAGATTCGTTATGGCACCTCAAAGACCTACTCCAAGAAAAAAACATATTACCGGTTCCGGCAGCGTTCATCGCCGCGGCAGCGGACTGGGAACCGGTCCTGTCGGTTCACAAAACGGTTACAGCGGCAGATCCTCCGGCAGAAGAGTCAGCACCCGTGCTGCAGCCGGCGGTGGCGGCGGTTTGGCTTTATTGGTCATTGCATTTATGCTCTTGAGTAAATGCAACGGCGGCGGATTACTCTCATCCCTTTCATCTCTGGGCGGCGGTTCCGGTGCAAACGTCAATGATTTTCTGATTGACTCCGGTTCCTCCCAGTCACAGGTTGTAGATAATTCATCTTCCGGCTCTACGCAGGTCAATCAGACTGTTGCAAGCGGCTCGCGAGCAAAACGCACCAATATCATCGGAAATGGTCAGGATCAGATTACGATCATGGTCTATATGTGCGGTACCGATCTGGAGTCCAAAAACGGTATGGCGTCTTCCGATTTGCAGGAAATGGCTGCGGCAAGCTTTGATGACCATATCAATCTCATTATCTACACAGGCGGCTGCAACGGCTGGAAGATCAACGGCATTTCTAATCGTACCCAGCAGATCTATCAGATTAAAAACGGAAAACTGACGCGCCTCGAAGATAATCTCGGTACTAAGGCGATGACAGCACCCGAAACGCTCGGAAACTTTATTCAGTATTGCAAAGAAAACTTCCCTGCAAACCGCAATGAGCTGATTTTCTGGGATCACGGCGGTGGTTCCGTATCCGGATTCGGCTACGATGAAACACAAAAAAGTGCAGGCTCTATGAGTCTTGCCGGTATCTCCAGAGCATTGCAGATGGGCGGCGTTCAGTTCGATTTCATCGGATTTGATGCTTGTCTGATGGCAACAGCCGAAAACGCGATGATGCTGGATGATTACGCGGATTATCTCATCGCTTCCGAAGAGACCGAACCGGGTATCGGATGGTATTATACGAACTGGCTGACAAAGCTCGGAAAGAACCCTTCCATGTCTACGCTTGAAATCGGAAAGAATATCGTTGACGATTTTATTTCCACCTGTGCATCCAAATGCAGAAGTCAGAAAACAACACTTTCTGTGATTGACCTCGCAGAATTTTCCAATACAGTCCCCGATAAGCTGACTGCATTCGCAAACGGAATCAGCCGCCAGCTTACCAATCAGGAATATCAGACTGTTTCCAATGCACGCTATGCAACCAGAGAATTTGCACAGAGTTCGAAAATTGATCAGGTTGACCTCGTGGACCTCGCCGAAAACATCGGCTCTTCCGAAGGTAAGGAACTCGCTTCGGCACTTAAGAATGCTGTAAAGTATAACCGTACATCCTCAAATATCAGCAATGCTTACGGCGTTTCGATCTATTTCCCCTACCAACGGACAAACAAAGTTGATTCGGCTGTTTCTACTTACAACCAGATTGGTATGGATGATGCGTACAGCCAGTGTATCCGTCAGTTCGCAAGCCTCGAAACCAGCGGTCAGATTGCCGCAGGCGGTTCTTCCGCGGCATCCCCGATTTCTTCTCTCCTTGGATCCATGATTTCTTCCGGAAGCAGCTCTCCTGTCAGCTCCGAGATGATCGGTTCCCTTCTCAGCGGCTTTATGAATGCCGCAAGCGGTGCACGCTCGATCGACGGTCTGGATGAGACAAATACTGCTTTTATGAATGAGAATCCCCTGTCACAGGAGGATACTGCGGAACTGCTTGCACTCAACTATTTTGATACTTCCAATCTTATCTGGAAACAATCCGCAGACGGAAGCTATCTGATGGATTTACCGGAACAGCAATGGTCGCTTGTCCACCGCTTAGACAGAAACGTGTTCTTTGATGACGGAACAGGCTATATTGACTTGGGACTCGATAACACCTATGATTTTGATGAAGATGGTGCGCTGATTGCAGATACCGAAAAAACATGGCGTGCAATTAACGGTCAGCCTGTTGCCTATTATCATACCGATACTACTGAAATCGGCGATCAGTATACCATGACCGGCTATGTTCCTGCTCTCCTCAATCATGAACGTGTCCAGCTCATCATCATTTGTGATAATGACAATCCGAGTGGCTATATTGCCGGCGCTGCCATTGATTATGTAAACGGAGAGACGGATACTGTCGCAAAGAACATGATCGAGCTGGAAGTCGGTGATACACTGGATTTTGTATGCGATTACTACTCTTATGACGGTACCTATATGGACAGCTATTATCTCGGCGAACAGATGATTGTTACAGAAGATATGGTCGTCAGCGACGTTTATATTGACGACAATCCGCTGAAGATTACCTACTGTTTCACGGATATCTATAATCAGGAACATTGGACAGAATCCATTGATCAATAATCTGCTTTCCACTTACGGAAAACTTTATACACGATACCATCTGTATGGAATTTCTTCTCCATACAGATGGTATCTTTTTCGTGATATCGCACAATCACAACTCTACACTCGACAAGATTTTCGGCGATATGAAAAAAATCGACTTTTTTCGAAAAAACTCTTGACATTTTGCTGTTTTTCGGATAAAGTACAGTATGGAATTCTATTTGATTTTTCCTTTTGTGATACAAAAAATACGGTTATGAAAGGGGTTCACGCTATGAGCATCCTCATCACGCTGAATGACATCGTTGTTTCCTTTGATGGAGAAAAAATTCTCGATCATATTGATCTCGACATCCATGACAAGGAATTTGTCACATTACTCGGTCCGTCCGGCTGCGGAAAAACAACAACGCTCCGTATTATCGGCGGCTTTATTACACCTGACAGCGGTACGGTTACGTTTGACGGTAAAAAAATCAATCAGCTTCCGCCTTATAAGCGGAATGTCAATACCGTATTCCAACGATATGCACTGTTCCCCCATCTGAATGTATACGAGAATATCGCATTCGGTCTTCGCGTCAAAAAACTCCCTGAAAAAGAGATTTCAAAACGTGTGCAGGAAATGCTGAAGCTGGTCGGACTGGTCGGTTTCGAAAAGCGCAGTACCGCACGTTTATCCGGCGGTCAGCAGCAGCGTGTCGCAATCGCCAGAGCACTTGCAATTCATCCAAAGGTACTGCTGCTTGACGAACCGCTGGGCGCGTTGGACTTGAAGCTCCGAAAGGAAATGCAGATCGAACTGAAACGTATTCAGGAACAGCTTGAAATTACCTTTATTTATGTGACACACGATCAGGAAGAAGCATTGACAATGTCCGACCGTGTGGTTGTCATGAACGGCGGAAAAATCCAGCAAATCGGTTCCCCTGTTGATATCTATAATGAACCGGTCAATGCATTTGTCGCTGATTTTATCGGAGAAAGCAACATCCTCTCCGGTCTGATGATTCGCGATAAGCTGGTCGAAATCGGCGGACGTCAGTTTGAATGCGTAGATACCGGATTTGGTGAAAATACTCCGGTTGATGTTGTGATCCGACCGGAAGATATCAAGCTCGTCAAGCCGGAAGATGCACAGATTTCAGGTGTTGTCGAATCTGTCATTTTCAAGGGCGTACATTATGAAATGCTGATTGATGCATATGATTTCCGCTGGATTGTTCATTCGACACAGGCTGCGGAAAAAGGCTCTGCGGTCGGCTTGACATTCGTTCCCTACGATATCCATATTATGCACAAGATGCCGAAAGAAGAATATCCCCTCCGCGGCATCGAACCGGCATCTGAACCTGAGGATACGGAGGAAGCCAAATGAAAAAGAAGCTGATTGCTGCACCATACCTTCTCTGGATGGTCATATTCATTCTCGTTCCTCTTGTCATGGTCGGCTATTTTGCGTTCACCGATGAGAACGGCAATTTTACCCTCGACTATGTTGCCAACGTCGCTCAGTACAGCCAGATTTTTGTCCGCTCTATCTGGCTTGCGCTGATTGCCACGGTAATCTGTTTAATCATCGCCTATCCCCTTGCCTATATTCTGATCGGCATGAATAAAAATGCACAGGGTACCATGCTGATGATCGTAATGCTTCCGATGTGGATGAACTTCCTGCTTCGTACCTATGCCTGGATGACGCTGCTTGGAAACAACGGACTGATTAACTCCCTCCTTCAGACAATCGGACTTGGCCCATATAAAATGCTCAATACAGAAGGTGCCGTTGTGCTCGGCATGGTATACAACTATTTGCCCTTTATGATTCTGCCGCTCTATTCCGTAATGGTAAAGATTGATAAAAGCGTCTTAGAAGCAGCAGCCGATCTGGGCTGTAACCCCCGAAAAACAATGCTCCGCGTTGTATTCCCATTAAGTCTTCCGGGTGTCTTTTCCGGGATTACCATGGTATTCGTTCCCGCAATCAGTACCTTTATCATTTCACGTATGCTTGGCGGTGGCGGAAACCTCTTAATCGGTGACCTGATTGAAATGCAGTTCCTCGGTACTGCATACAATGTCAATCTCGGTGCGGCAATATCGCTTGTGCTGATGGTCATTGTTCTGCTGATGATGACGATTATGAACCAGTTTGACGTCGATGATGATGTAATTTTAATGTAAGGAGGAAATCAGACGATGAAAAAACTTTCAAAAGCATATCTCGGTCTGGTACTGATGTTCCTCTATGTACCGATCTTTGTACTCATTATCTTCTCATTTAATACTACAAAAAGCCGTACGGTTTTATCCGGCTTCACACTCGACTGGTATATCAGACTCTTTAAAAACGAAGTCATTATGACCTCTCTGATGAATACCATTCTGATTGCAGTTGCCGCTTCGATTGCATCGACAATTCTCGGCACAACTGCTGCAATCGGTATCAACAGCATGAAAAAATTACCACGTACCATTGTTATGAACATCACGAATTTCCCGATTATCAATCCTGAAATCGTAACCGGTGTTTCTCTCATGCTCCTCTTTGTATTCTTTGCAGCAAGAATGCATTTTGAATTCGGATTCTGGACGCTGCTGATCGCACATATCACGTTTGATGTACCGTATGTAATATTGAATGTCATGCCGAAATTCCGGCAGATGGATCCGTTTCTTTACGAAGCGGCACAAGATCTTGGCTGTAATCCGATTAAGGCGTTTTTCAAAGTTGTACTGCCTGAAATTATGCCGGGTATTATTTCCGGATTCTTGATGTCATTTACATATTCTCTTGATGATTTCATCATTAGTTATTTTACCTGCGGTCCGAATACCCAGACGCTCCCGATTACAATCTACTCTATGACACGCCGTAAGGTCAGCCCTGAAATCAATGCGCTCTCCACCATTATTTTCCTGATTGTTGTCATTGTACTGATCGTAAAGAATATCATCGAACGAAAGCACGGTGCAAAAATCAGAAAGGAGGATATGGCATGAATTTCTTCCTTCGAAAAACTGCATTGCTGATGGCTGTTCTGTCGCTGTCCGCTGCGGTATGCGGATGCGGCAGCGATTCTCAGGACACAGAGACTGAGGAAGAAGAAATCGAAATCCAGACATTGACAGTTGAGGACGAAGACTATTACACAAGATTTCAAGATGATAATCTCACCATCAATGTCTACAACTGGGGCGAATATATTTCTGACGGCTCCGACGAAGGAACGCTTGATATCAATGCGGAATTTACTGCTTTGACCGGCATTAAAATCAATTATACCAATTATGCCACCAATGAAGAGCTTTATGCAAAGCTGAAAGGCGGCGACGCTGCCTATGATATTATCATCCCTTCTGATTATATGATTTCACGTATGATTAAAGAAGGCATGGTGCAAAAACTTAATCTCGATAATATTCCAAATATGAAATATATCATGGATGAATTTATCAATCCGGTATATGACCCTAAAAATGAATACTCTGTTCCTTATACATGGGGTACTGTCGGTATTATTTATGATACCACTATGATTGATCTTAATCCGGACGAGATCGACTGGGACTTACTTTGGAATGAAGACTACGCTGACCAGATTCTGATGTTCGATAATCCGCGCGATGCCTTTGCAATTGCGGAGCTTCGTCTGGGATATTCTCTGAATACGGAAAATCCGAAAGAACTGGAAGAATGCGCTGAGCTCCTCAAAGAACAGAAAAAAGTAATTCAGGCATATGTTATGGACGAAGTATTTGATAAAATGGGTGCGGGAGAAGCTTTGATTGCACCTTACTACGCCGGCGATGCGCTGACATTAATGGAGGAATTCGAAGAACTGGGATTTGTGCTGCCGAAAAGTGGAACAAACCGTTTCATTGACGCTGTCTGCATCCCCACCGGTGCACGTCAGAAAGAAGCTGCGGAAATGTATATCAACTTCTTATGTGAACCGGACATCGGCTACGCTACCACTACCTATATCGGCTATTCTACTCCAAATAGTGCTACATTCGAGATGCTGGATGATGAAGTAAAGAACGATGGATTCTCCTACCCTGATGAAACATATATCAGCGAGCGTACAACTGTTTTTGCAAATCTCTCAGACGATGCAAACCAGAAAATGCAGGATCTTTGGACAGAACTCAAATCCACGCAGGATGAAGTGCAGAATAAATGGTTGGTTCCGATTTTCCTCCTCTTATGTGTGCTGACCTCCATCAGTATACTGATCTATCGCTATATCAAGCGCAAAAAGGATATTTTCTGAAAAATCAAATATGTTGGATATAACCCGAAAGGCAATTATGCGTTTCGGGTTTTCTTTTATCTGAGCTTTTTTTACTATT
>JAFXIC010000004.1 GCA_017533485.1 Oscillospiraceae bacterium | reverse complement strand
TCGTGGAGCTTCCGGAGTTTGCGAATTTCAACTCACACGCCCCTCGCGGGGCGCGACGCGATAATCGTCAAAAAATCTATTCGCAGAATAGACAATTTCAACTCACACGCCCCTCGCGGGGCGCGACTCTCTTGATTTACGCAGGTATATGATGATTTTTCCATTTCAACTCACACGCCCCTCGCGGGGCGCGACACTCACGCACTTCCTCTGCCTGTTTCATCATCGGGATTTCAACTCACACGCCCCTCGCGGGGCGCGACGCTTTTTCATACTCCGGAAAATCTTCTGCCGCTGCATTTCAACTCACACGCCCCTCGCGGGGCGCGACATTATTCAGGATGTTTCGTCCGGAATACTTCACATTTCAACTCACACGCCCCTCGCGGGGCGCGACTCGTACTGCTTGTTGAGTTTGTCGATGTCCTTTTCATTTCAACTCACACGCCCCTCGCGGGGCGCGACCCTACAAATCGTATGCCGAGGGCTGCGCCGCCGCAAGATGCGGACTTTTGCACCATTCCTGATGCATAAAATAATGTATATTCCGGATTATCATGTATAATCTGCTGCGAACCTGCCGCCGGTTTCCATATCACCGGCGGTTCGCGTCATAGAATAATCACGCCTTCCGGATTATAGCTCTCTTTTGCGCCGAAATGCTCAATCCGACGCGCCCAGTTGTTGCCAAGATAATAAAACCGCAGACTGTCCTTTTCTTCGTCAATCATCTTCAGCAATGCGTCCTTGACTTTCAGAAATGTTCCGTAATCCGTATCAATCTCAAATACAGAGTTCTGGACACGCTGACCGTAATTCTGACATTGCTTTGCCACCTTCCGCAGCCGCTTTCGACCCGCTGCATCTGTGGTTGATACATCATAGCTGACCAGCACCATCATACTTCCTCACCTCGCAAGCCAGTTTGGATATTCTTCGGTTTCTCCGCGAATATATTTTGCAAGCAGATGGCTCTGGACATACGGCAGCAGTCCAAGCGGTATTTTTTCATTCAGAACCGGATGCTCTATCATACTGCGCTTCTTTTCCTGCCATGCCGTCAGCACGGTTTTTCTTCCGTCCTTTGTGAGCAGCACCGCACCGTTTTCCTGTCGTTCGAAATCCTTTGCCGTCAGCTTTTTCAGGTTGATCTGCGTCAGCACCAGCCGCTCCGCCAGATACCGCATTTCCTCCACCATATCACAGGCAAGGCTGGCACGTCCCGGCCGCAGTGCATGATAAAACCCATATGCACTGTCTAACCCGACACTCTCCAATGCCCCTGCATACTGTGCGGTCATAATCGTATACAGAAAAGAAAGTGCGGCATTGACCGGATCCAGCGGCGGTCGCTTTGTTCGTCCCGTCATGCGGAAATCTTCCTTTTGCTGTGAAATCAGCCGGTCATATATCCCGAAATATGCCTTTGCACAGTTTCCCTCAAGCCCCATCAGCATATCACGGTCGGTGATCTCATAAGCCTGCGAAATACTCTCCGTCAGCTGCTGCACACATTTCCCCACCTGCAAATCTTCATGGAGCTGCGGATGATCCCGCATACTGCGCTGAATCAGCCGGATGGTATTCGAAAGCTTTGCCGCAACTGTATTCTGCATCAGCAGCGCCGGCGGTTCTCTGAACAGTTCAAACTGGGCTTTTCTCAGGAAAATATTCCCTTTTCGCTTCCCCTGAATCCGCGCCAGAAATTTTCCGTCCGGTTCGAAAAAACATAGGTTAATCCCATATTCCGTACATTTTCCCATCAATGCCGGTGAACAGCCCGGATAGCTGAAGCAATAGATTTCCTCCAGATTGGTAAACGGCATCCGGAATGGAGCACGTGCATCAGACTTACAGACAATATTCTCGCCGTCCAGTGTCAGATAGGCGGTCTCGTCCAGAATATAAAGCGTATTCAGCAGCTTCCTCATTCTACCATATCCTCCGTCATCGCCATGATCTGTTCTCGCACCGTACTTCGCTGTGCTTTCGGAAAACAACGCTCTGCAAGCGAACATCCGCTGCATCGCTGACCTTTTTTCCGCTTTGGAATCTCATGTCTATCCACGATCGTCCGCATTTCATCCAGCAGCCGTTTCAGAAGATCATCATACCGCAGAAACTCCGTATCAAACGGAAGCTTTACGCGCTTTCGGATATCTGCATAATACAGATACGCGTCGCAGTCACAATGCCAGACATAATCCGCACAGATCTTTTGCGCAAAAACCTGTATCGCATCCGTTTCATGGAACGGCATATCCTTCGGCGCACGCGGTTTATATTCGATGACCTGCACACGAAATCTTCCGTTTTGCTCCGGAATCGGAACGCCGCTGTCATCGCGCAGAAATTCGACACAGTCCGTCACACCGTAAAGATCATATTCCGGTGCGTCATGAAAGACCGGAAGATCACTCCGCACCACCTTGCGGCGGTCAGAAAAGCTGTGGCTGCCGTCATGTACATGATGATGCATCAGATTCGCCCGTACTACCGCAGCATTCTCCGACCAGTCACAATTCAGCGTAAGCAATGCAAACCGGCGCGGACAATAAAGGTAATGCTGGATATCACGAATATGGATTGTCCGCTCCGCATTCATTTTTCAATCAGCGTGACGCCCTCCGGCATATCGGCATCTATTACGATTTCATAATCCGAAAAACAGCGCGGTGCCATCTTGTTTTCCTTTTTCGTAACAGTAATTTTATCGAACAGCTCGTGAGATGGTGCATTGCCAAGCGCGGAATCATGTCTGAACACATAAAGCTTTCGCAGACACATTTTTCCGCGTGCAGCGCTGTGGTCGTTTTCAAACATATTCTTGATTGCGGTCCAGAGCAGCTCCAGATCATCCTCCGAAAATCCCGTCACCTTCTGTGCCAGCATCGCGGAAACATAACCCTCTGCACGATAAAGGCCGTAGGGGATAATGTGCTTATCGCCCATTTCAGTCTGTTTTTCCTTGAAATCTGGTTCTGTTGTAACAGCTTGCCGTGTAATAGATATATCCAATGCGCACACCGGATCAATACTGCGTGCAAAATTGATCTGAACTGGACCACGAACTGTTCCGCACCAATCTTCGCCGGTATTCATTACCGCACCAAATGTCCGAACATCATAATAATTTTCACACATATACTGTTTGACTCTCTCAACAATATGTCTAGGCGTTTCTTTTCCTTTCTTCTTATCTCTGTCCTGCGCAGTAATGCCTAATTCACTATACGCCTCCGTAAACTTTGCGTTCAATGGTTTATCCGCCTTAATAAGAATCCCGAAGCCTGCTTCGCCCTCTTTATAGATCTCCACAAAATTGCGGATCTTACGCTTCAGACAGACATCCGTCACGATACCGTAGCCGGTCTCTGGGTCGGTGCGGGGCATATTACCTGCATCGGGATCACCATTCGGGTTACCGTTTTCCACATCAAACAGCATCACGAATTCATATCGGTTTTTGATTGCATTTTCAAGCATTTTTTGTATCCTCCTTTTTTTCTGCGGCTGTCCAGAGCCGACGGTTCATATGATAATATCCAACGATAAATCGCCCTTGATCTTCTAAAGAAAGCGTAATAGGAAAACCATCCACGAGTCCGTCCATCAAAATACCAAGCTGTTTTTGATAGTAGTTTACACGCTTTTCATCAAACTTTGCTTTCACCTTTTTCAAATGATTCTGTGAAAGCATCGCAAGCTTCGGCATCACACTTGCCGGACGGCTGCACGCCGACGCAAAATACGCATCCTTGATTGTGCGGTTCAGTCCTTGCCCGCTGCCGGACGCATCCTGCTGGATTTTCTCATATACGGCAAACAGTCCGCCGCAGAGATATGCCGGATTCAGATTTTTTTCATCCCATGCCAATTTGATTTCCTCCTTTTGGGCTTTTCGGTTGATGCAGGCTTTGATAATGCCTGCGCGGATATCGTTGAGCTTGATATAATGTTTCTTTTCTTCATCGCTGTCTGTTTTCACACGGCGGATCACAGTCGAAAGGAGTCCGTCCGGATAGCGCGTGCCGTTGATTGCCGCGAGCATCAGCGCGGTCATCAGCG
>JAFXIC010000076.1 GCA_017533485.1 Oscillospiraceae bacterium | reverse complement strand
CTCCTTGCGATGACCGAACCGCGCGAACAGTCCGGTACTGACGCAGAGTACGGCGATGTCAATGTCGATGGTTTTGTTGATATTTCCGATGTTATCCTGCTCTCAAGATATACTGCGGAGGATACCACGATTTCTATTACAACCGAAGGTCTGGTCAATGCCGATCTCAACGGCGATGGCAAGTACAGTGCTGAAGATGTGACACGCATCATCCGCATCATCGCTAAGCTTGACCAATAATCTTCCTTCCTCGCACAACCTACAAATGCCCTCGTCCGCACAACCGGATGAGGGCATTTTACTGCTTAGATAGCCGCAAAGCCCCGATGGTCTCATACATCGGAGCTTTGCGGCTTTATCATTCATGAAAAAGGATTGCTGTGATCAATTACTGCTTATAGATCAGGTCACCAAGCTTTAAATCACGTTCCAGCTGTTCGGGTGTTGTAGACGCGTCAATACATACCAGCTCAATTCCCATGATTCTTGCGAAATCACGGACGGTTTGTGTTTCAATATCATAGGACAATACGGTATGATGTGCGCCGCCGGCGAGTATCCAACACTCCAGTCCGCTCAGGAAGCTCGGTTTCGGACACCACATGGTTCGTGCAACCGGAAGATTCGGCATGGACTGAAACGGCTTGACGCAGGAAACATCCTGCATAATCAACCGCAGACGTCCGCCTGCATCAATCAGCGACAAAACCTTTGCGTCCCCTGCCTTTCCCTCAAACACAAGTCTTGCGGGCGGTTCTTTTCCACCAATTCCAAGCGGATGCACTTCGATTTTCGGCTTTGCAGCGGTAATGGACGGACAGACCTCCAGCATATGTGCGCCGAGAATCAGTTCCTTGCTATAATCATAGGTATAATCTTCCATAAATGATGTCGCGCCATCCGGATACATCGCTTTCAAAATCGCGGTCATACCTGCGGTTTTCCAGTCTCCCTCGCCGCCATATCCATAGCCCTTCGCCATCAGATGCTGGGTTGCAAGTCCCGGAAGCTGACGCATACCATGCAAATCCTCAAAGGTATTCGTAAACGCTTTCGCACCTACTGCTACCAGAATCCGCTCCATCGCGATTTCTTCACGTGCCTGATAACGAATCGTTTCGGTATCCGCCGCATCAAAGTCATAAAGCGCGGCATACTCTTCCATCAGCTGATCAATCTCCGCTTCGGTTACCTGATTCATTTCAGCAACCAGATCACCGACTGCCCAGGTATTCACCTGCCAGCCCATACGGAGCTGTGCTTCAATCTTATCGCCCTCCGTTACGGCTACTTCACGCATATTGTCACCAAAACGCACGATTTTCAAGCTATGACTGAACATCGCACCGACTGCCGCACGCTGCCAGAGCGCAATCTTTTCCTGTACCGCTGGATCCTGCCAATGTCCGGCAATCACAGCCCTCGGCATACGCAGTCTTGCTCCGATAAAGCCATGCTCGCGGTCACCATGCGCAGACTGGTGGAGATTCATATAGTCCATATCAATCTCATCATTCGGAATCGAGGCATTGAACTGGGTATGGAAATGCAGCCACGGCTTCTGCAGCAGTGCAAGCCCGTTAATCCACATCTTCGACGGCGAAAATGTATGACAGAACGTAATAATTCCTGCACATTCTTCGTCATAGTTCGCTTCCTTGATGAGCGTTTCAATCTGTGATGCATTCTTGACTGTCTGTTTATATTCAACCGGGAACGGAAGCTTTAATCCATTGACAATCACTCTCGAATTTTCTTCGACCTGCCGCAGCGGTTCTTCCCCATATAAGGGCTGCGATCCCGTTACAAACCAAAATTTCATGTTTCTCACCATTCTTTCTTTATTTCATCGGCTGACCGCTGCACGTACAGCATCCAGCCCTGCGCGATATGCCTTCATATACGCGTCGATCCCCTCAATATCCTTCGGATCCGGCGATACCCGATCACCATTCATATCCGCAAATACAGTTTCGTTCAGATACTCCGATAGTGTTGCTTTGCGCTCGTCACGTACTGCATATGCGGCAAGCAATGCAATTCCCCATGCTCCGCCTTCACCTGCGGAATGCATCAGCGTAACATCTACGCCAAGTGCAGCCGCGAGAAACCGCTGGCTTGCGATCGGTGACTTGAACAATCCTCCGTGTGCGTAAATCTGTGAAAGCGCGATATGCTCCTCCTGCGTCAGAATATCCATTCCGATTTTTAAGGTCGCCATCGTGGAATATACCAGACTCCGCATCAGGTTTTCAATAGAAAATTCAGATGTCGGATTCCGCATCATCATCGGTTTTCCGCTTGAAAAGCCGGTAACGTGTTCACCCGAGTAATAATTATAGGAAAGAATCCCGTCACAATCCGCTGCTCCGCTGACTGCCATCGCATAAAGCGCATCGTAAAGCTCGGATTTCGTCATCTTCATCCCAAGCTTTTCGAGCAGTCCGCCAAACAGCTTGACCCATGCATCCAGATCGGTCGTGCAATTGTTGCAGTGCACCATCGCCACCGGATCGCCGCAGGGTGTAGTTACAATATCAATCTCCCGATGAACAGCAGAAAGACTATGTTCCAAAACCGTCATCGCAAAAATAGATGTGCCTGCCGATACATTACCCGTTTTCGGTGTAATACTGTTCGTTGCGGTCATGCCGGTCTGGGCATCTCCTTCCGGCGGACAAAACGGAATCCCCGATTCAAATGTTCCGCTCGGATCCAGAAGTCTTGCACCCTCCGGCGTTAATGTGCCTGCTGTTTCTCCTGCTTTCAGAATCCGTGGGAGCAAATCCGAAAGATTCTGTGTAAACGCCGAATCCTTCGTCAGCTCGGAAAACTTCGAAAGCATTGCCGCATCATATCCGCTTCCATCGGACGCAATCGGGAACATTCCCGATGCATCTCCGATTCCAAGCACCTTTTCCCCTGTCAGGAGATAATGCACATAGCCGGCAAGTGTTGTCAGGAAGCGTATTTCGCCAATATGCGGTTCGTGATTTAAAATCGCCTGATAGAGATGTGCAATGCTCCAGCGCTGCGGAATATTAAAAGAGAAGACTTCCGTTAATTTGTCCGCCGCTTCCCCTGTCATGGTATTGCGCCATGTACGGAACGGGACAAGAAGCGAATCTTCTTTGTCAAACGCCAGATAGCCATGCATCATCGCTGAGACACCCATGGCCGCGGCACGTTTCAATCGGACGCCGTACTGCACTTCGACATTCTTTCGCAAATCCGCAAAACAGCCCTGTAAGCCGCATTTTACTTCTTCTAAGGAATATGTCCAGATGCCTTCATCCAGCGTATTGCTCCAGTCATAGATTCCGGAAGCCAGCGGCGTAAAGTCTTCTCCGATCAGAATCGCTTTGATGCGCGTAGAGCCAAATTCGATTCCGATTACAGCTTTTCCGTCTGCAATCCAATTTGCATGATCCATATCTCACCCTCCACGACTTTGCTGCTCAGATTCCGCCATACCGCTCTTTTTCCGATGTGACATAATCAGACTCTGCACAATCAGGAATACACAAAGCATTGCCGCAATCGTGATTCCTGTCCACCATGCCTCTTCCAGACCGACAGAAGACACGATATTCTGAATCAGTGCCAGCGATAATACACCGAACAAGGTTCCGATGATATTACCAACTCCACCCGTCAGCATCGTTCCACCGATGATCGAAGACGCAATCGCGTTCATTTCCGCACCTGAAGCATGAGATGCCGAACCGGAGCCGACGTGCATAAAATACACGAATCCGCCGATGCCGGCAAGAATCCCGCAGATCAGATGCGAGAGAAATACCGTTCGTCTGACATTAACGCCAAGCATCAATGCACTCTGACGATTGCCGCCGACTGCATAAAAACTTCTGCCCGTTTTTGTCCATTTCAACAGAACAAACATCACCGCTACAATCAGCAATGCAATCACGACACCAATTTCAACATAGGCATCTACATAAACGCCTCTTTTATTGTAAGAACCAAGAAACGGAATCAGAATTCGTGTTTCTTTCAGCTTTACAAATGCTTCATTCGCAACATTAAAAGGATTGGTATTCACAATCGTTGTCATACCGCGCGCAAAGAACATTCCCGCAAGTGTGACAATAAACGGCTGAATCTCCAGATAGGCAACAAGATAGCCCTGGATCAGCCCGAACAGCAAGCCGATCCCCAGCGCGATCAGAATTGCACCAACTACATGACCGCCATGATAATCGAGGTAGACCGCACAGCACATACTTACAAGTGCTGTCACGCCGCCGACCGAAATATCAATACCGCCTGTAATCATGACCAATGACATTCCGCACGACAGAATAATCAGCGATGCATTCGCGTTCAGTATATTAAATAATGTCTGCGGCTTTAAAAATCCTTTTTGCAAGAAGATCATCGCGCACAGATACATCACTAGAAACACAATGATGGTGATGGATGTCAACAGGTTGGTATCCGACATATTCCGTATCCGGCTGCGCAGCCCAAAACGGTTTGCAGAACCTGTTTGTGCCATATTGATTCCTCCATTCTTTCTCTGTATTCCGTTTCGCCTTATGCCTGATGCCGGATCGACTTCGGCGCACGCAGCTTCTTCCATGCTGCCGCCATTTTCTCCCGCACAACCGGTGCACTGAAAATAACCAATGCAATTACCACGATCGCTTTATATGCGGAAAGCGCATCCGACTGGACATCGAATTTATATAGCGTGGTTGTCAGGAACTGAATGACATATGCACCCAGAATTGACGCGCCCATATTGAATTTTCCGCCGCTCAGCGAATTGCCGCCGAGTGCAACCGCTAAAATCGCGTCCATTTCAATATCCTTGGCGATGACGGAATAGTTGATCGTCGAAAGACGGCTGACCTTGATGAGTGCCGCGACTGCAACACAAAGCCCCAGCAGTACATAAGTCGAAAATTTAATGACTGCGGGATTCAGTCCGTTCAGCCGTGATGTCTTTTCATTGATACCGACAGACTGGATATATAATCTGAGATTCGTGAATTTCAATACCGCCCATGTCACAGCAAAACAGATCAGGGCAATAAAGAATGGTGTCGGAATCGGAATTCCCGGAATATATCCGCCGAAAATTGTAAACGATTCCTCGCTTACAATCGGAAGCTCGTTGTTATTCACCCATGCGGCAATCGAACGTCCGGCTGTAAAGAGAATCAAGGTCGCAACCATCGGCTGAATTTTAAATCCGGCAACCAGAATGCCGTTAAACGCACCAAAGAGCATTGCGACAACACAGCTCACCAAAAATGCAACAAATATCGGTGCATGAAGCTCTGTCGGTCGGGATTCCGATCCGCAGAGTACGCGCAAAAGCACACTGCCGGCAATCGCAATTGCTGCACCGACGCTGATATCCTGACCGCCCGATGCGGCTGTCACCAGCGTCATACCGATTGCCAGAATCGCAAGCTCCGAACCACAGTCGATGATTGTCATCAGATTTCCCGATAAGACCGGATTTCCGGCACTGTTATGACCATAGGTAATCTGAAAGAATGACGGGTCCGCAATCAGATTAAAAAGCACCAGCAAAATCAATGCCGCAAGCGGAATGAAAATCTGATGACGGAATAAGGACCCGATTGGGTTTGTGTTCGGGGCTTTCAGCTTTCCTGTCATTCTTTTTCACCTCCTGCTATCGTATTCATAATCGCGCTCTGCGTCAGCTCCGCACCGCTTAATTCACCGACAACCTTTCTGTCACGCATCACGATCAGTCTCGAACACGTTCTCAGCATCTCATCCGTTTCCGATGAGATAAATGTAACGCTCATACCCTCGGACGCCAGCTTTAATACAAGCTTCTGAATATCAACCTTCGTACCAACATCAATTCCTCTCGTCGGTTCATCCAGAATTAAATACTTCGGTTTCGTCAGAAGCCAGCGTGCCAATATCACCTTCTGCTGATTACCGCCCGAAAGCGACTGAATCGGTGTATGAACGGATGCAGTTTTAATATCAAGAAGCTTAATATATTCCTCCGCAAATTTGGTTGCCTTCGCTTTGGAAAAAGGCTTGAAGAATCCGGTCTTTACCTGTAAGGCAAGAATAATATTATCCCGAACCGAGAGCTCCCCGACAATTCCATCACGCTTTCTGTCCTCTGCCAGATATGCGATCCCATGTTTCATCGCGTCCATCGGCTTTCGGATTGTCACCGGTTTTCCATCCATTCTGACAGAACCGCCCATGACCTTATCTGCGCCGAAAATCGTGCGGACACATTCCGAGCGTCCCGATCCCAGCAATCCTGTAAAGCCATTGACCTCGCCGCGGTTGATATGGAAATCAAAGGGCTGAATGCCCTCTATACTCCAGATCCCTTCCGCTTCATACACCGGAGCAGCAGCATCTTTATGATAAACCGGAATATCATTCTTGATATCCGCCATATCATCCAGCTCTTTTCCGAGCATTTTCGCAACAAGCTTTACACGCGGAAGCTCGGCTATTTCATATTCTCCGACCAGCGTACCGTCTCGAAGAACGGTGATCTTATCACATACCTCATAGACCTGATCCAAGAAATGTGTAACAAAAATAATTCCAACGCCGCGCGCCTTGAGCTGGCGCATCAGCAAAAACAGCTTTTCGACCTCCGATTCATCCAGCGAAGATGTCGGCTCATCCAGAATCAGAACACTGCATTCCATATCCACGGCTCGCGCAATCGCTACCATCTGCTGAACCGCAATCGAACAGCTTCCAAGCTGCTGCGTCGGCTTTACCGCAATGCCCAGTGAATCCAGAAGCGCACCTGCTTTCTGATTCATCGTTTTCCAGCTGATTGTCTTTCCCTTTGTGCGCGCAAGAAAAATATTTTCCGCAACCGATAAATTCGGACAGAGCGATATTTCCTGATAGACGGTACTGATGCCGAGACGCTGTGCATCCTGCGGAGAACGAATCTGTACCGCCCCGCTATGGCTATTCAGATAAATCTCTCCGGCATCCTTTGGATATACACCGGTCAATACCTTAATCAATGTGGATTTTCCTGCACCATTCTCCCCCATCAGCGCATGAATCTCACCCTTACAGAGTGTAAAATCAACATTCTGCAAGGCTTGCACTCCGGCAAATCCCTTATAGATTCCGCGCATCTCCAGTATCGAATTTTCGCGCATTTCAATCCCTCCTATGCGTATGATTTCAAAAAAAGCGCGGGTGACATACAGAATCCCCTATATGCCACACCGCGCATCTTCTCATATCAACTATGCTTTGCGATGGTTTTATCAGATACCGTACTTCTCAACATCTTCCTGTGTGATGGTTGCGGCATCAAAGCCCTTTTCATCCATGATGATGGTCTTCTGGGAAAGTGTCTCACCATTCTCAAGCTTCTTGATGATATCCTGAATGTAGGAAGACTGGAACGGGTTGCACTGGCCGTCATAGTTCCAGTTCTGTGCTTTCAGTTCTTCGAGTGCCCACTTGTTGCAGTCAAAGCCCATGATGATAACATCCTTGCCAACGCCGTGGGAGATATTTGCCTTATCGAGTGCAGCAACTGCGCCTTTCGCCATATCATCATTCTCAGCGTAAATTACATTGAAGGATTCACCGGAGTCAATCACAGACTGAACGATCTGCTGTGCCTTTTCCGCACTCCATTCAGCAGTCTGCTGGCTTACGATTTTCCAGCCGAGTTCGTTTGCTGCATCATCCAGTGCACCGGAACGACCCTTCTGTGCAGCAGAGCCCATCTGACCCTGAAGGTGAATAATCTCATACTTGTCGAGGCTCTGACCCTTCAGCCATTCAACTGCGGTTTCGCCTTCCTTCGCCATATCGGAAACGATCGAAGCTTCATAAAGGCTCTCATCTGCGTCAATGGTACGGTCAAAGAGAATGACCTTTACGCCGGCATCCTTTGCGTCTTTCAGCACAGAATCCCAGCCTGCAGTATCCGCAGCGGAAAGAAGCAGGTAATCAACTTCATCCTGAATGAACTTCTGTGCAAATGCAATCTGCTCATCGTTTTTCAGGCTGTAAGAGAAAGATGCGTCATAGCCGTTCGCTTCACAGAATGTTGCCTTCAGGTCTTTATCATTGGCGGTACGATATCCGGACTCATTCGGGTCATTGTTGATGATACCGACTTTAATCAGGCCGTTCGAATCGTCTTTTCCGCCCTGATTACAGCCGACTGCCATAGAACCGCAAATCACGGTTGCCAATACTGCCGAGAAAATCTTCGATGCTTTCATAATCCTCATCCTCCATACTCTTTTTGAGTGTGTTCATTGCAAGCTGCGTATTCTTACCGTCAACTTGTACTTACATTATAATCGAGATGTGCTTACATTTATACCGACAATCTCACCTGAAATGTTTAATTTTTTCAGATAATTTTGTGGACGTCCGCTTCCATCAGACAAATGTATTGATTGCTGTCTGGAATTCACGCGGCGTCTGACCGGTATGTTTCTTGAAAATCTGGCTGAAATAGCGATAATCCCGGAATCCTACCTCATAGGCAACCTCGTATATCAACTTGGATGTACAACTCAGCAGATCCTTTGATTTTAAAATTCGGATTCTTGTCAAGTAATCGGAAAAATTCTGACCAACCTCTTTTTTAAAGAGCGCACTGAAATAATTCGGACTTAAGCCCACGGTATTTGCAACGCTCCGAAGCGAAATTTCATCACACATATAATTCCTGTCGATATAATCCTTCGCCTTCCGTACAATCCCGTTGCTGTTGTCATTCGCATATTCCATCCGCCACCGGATACACTGCGAAATCATGTCGCTGAAAAATGTTACGGCACCGGTCGTTGTCTGCAAGTGGCTTGCGATCTCATCTATACTTCCAAATGACCGTACAAATTCACCGTTTGTGACGCCAAGTTCACGCGAAAAACTTCTGGCCGCAATATAGATGTCCATTCCGACATACAGCCGGAACATCAGCGATTGAAATTCATTGAACTTGATATCATCGAAAAAGCCGTTCACCACCTCACGGCATTCCTCGATCCTTCCGCTCCGCAGAAGAGATTCAATGCGTTCTGTGCCGATGCGTTTCACATCACAGTAACCGACGTCGTTCACCATTGTTTGAATCATAATTGATTCCTCCCCTAAATCATTTCATAAATCCCTGTTTTTTTATTTATCTACTGTAATTTTCGCGACGGAATCTCGTTCGATCAATTCCGGCTTGAAAATAACATCCTTTGTACGAGCCTGCGGTGCCTGCATCTGTTCAATCAGACATTTTGCGGCAACTTCACCAAGCTCCTGGTGCGGGTGATGGACGGTTGTCAACGGCACATCACAAATCGTCGAATATTTCGAATCATCAATTCCAACGATCGAAATATCTTCCGGCACCCTGATTTCATGGTCTTTACAAAATTTCTGCAGATTTACGGCGATCATGTCATTATAGCAAACAATTGCCGTGCTGTTCTTTATTATCTCAAGCAATCTGCTTTCGGCATACTGGAACACTGTATTTCTGTCACTCGTCGCGAACCACATAACATCACATTCCGAATTCCGGATCCCATGGGCAATACAACTGCTCATATAGCCGCCGTATCGTTTATGCCCCTGGATATCATCCAGTGCAAACAAGCCGGAAATCCGTGTATGCCCTTTATCGAAAAGATGATCGGTCACAATCTTTCCTGCTGCGGTATCATCCATCGCAACATACGGAAATTCAGCCCACGGATACTTTGCGTTAAAGAACACAAGCGGAATATTTCGCTCCTTTATTTCTTGATAGAGCTGCATATTCGGGTTCGGGAGCGCACTTTTCGACGGCTCGACAATCAAGCCCTGTACCCCGCGCGCAATCATACTTTTCAAAGCCTGTGCTTCTTCCGCAACCTGATTATGTGTGATCGCAAGCTGCATCGCAATATCGGCGTCATTCAGCACCCGTTCCACGCCGGTTACAATATGCGGGAAAATATAGTCGCTGAAATATGTCGATACAACACCAACGCTTTGAATCTGATTGCTGAGACGGGTAATCCCGGCTTTGACAAATGTACCGCTGCCGCGCACTCTGGAGATAATATTTTCGCTCTCCAGCCGCATCAGCGCCTGACGGACAGTTTGTCTGCTGACGCCGTGAATGCCGCAGAGTTCTTTTTCTGATAAAAAGCGGTCATTCGGCTGCAAATTTTCGGAGTCTATATAGTTCTTGACCCATTCAACAATGGAAAGATACTTGTAATCCTCCATATAAGTCCCCCTTATCACAGTATTTACCGTTATTATAGCATACGCTTTCGAATTTGTAAATACAACTTTTCGATTCTATCCGAAAATTCGTTTGGCAGTTCAAAAATCTACGTTCGTTTTTGTGCAACCTGCCAGTTTCCAACCGGATTTTCTGTACTTCCAACCAATTTACTTCCGGAAATCCTCCAGGATTTCATAACAACCGTAATTTTTCTTCATACAATTTATAAATGTATTTCGTAGATTTTTAAATCTTTATCAGACAAGTCGCCCGTTCCTTTTTACAATTTGTCCGATTAACTTTATAAACGATTTCAGATTTCATATACAATCCACAGCACATATCATGACCATCGGAAACGTATAATATTGTAAGACTGCGAAAACGCGCGAAAACAAGAGGAAATCAGTCGAATTTTAAAAATTAAGGCAAAATCCGGTCCTCTCCGATATTGATTATCTCTTTCATATATGTTATACTATTAACATACGGTGCAGATACCGTAAAATTTATTTTACAAAGGAGAATCATCATGTTTGTACCACCTTGTTTCCTTGAACTCCCTTTTGGCGCAAGCCCTGCCACTGTGATTACTGTCGCAATTATCGCTGTGGTTGTCATCGCAATCCTCGCAAGCGGCTACCTCAAAGCTCCGCCCGATACTGCTTACATCATTTCCGGTCTTCGTAAGAAGATTATTATCGGTAAGGCCAGTATCCGCATCCCGTTCTTTGAGCGTGTCGATAAACTGAAGCTCCAGCTCATCGCGGTCGATGTCAAAACATCCAGCGCGGTTCCGACGGCTGACTACATCAATATCAATGTAGACGCAAACGTCAACATCAAGGTCAGCTCCAACCCGGTTCTCATTAAGCTTGGTGCAGAAAACTTCCTCAACCGTGACACCGAATATATCGGCAAGGTTGCTCGTGAAGTTCTCGAAGGTAATATGCGTGAAATCGTTGGTCAGATGACCCTCGAATCAATGGTCAACGACCGTAAGGCATTCGCTGAAAAGGTTCAGGAAAATGCTGCACCCGACCTCAACCGTATGGGTCTCGAAATCATCTCCTTTAATGTCCAGAACTTCCGCGATGACCAGAACCTCATCGAAAACCTCGGTATCGACAATACCACAAAAATTCAGAAGAAGGCTGCAATCGCAAGAGCCGAGGCGGAAAAGGAAATCGAAATCGCGAAGGCAAATGCAAAGAAAGAAGCAAACGATGCACGCATCCTTTCCGAAACCGAAATCGCGCAGAAGAACAACCAGCTTGCAATTCGTCAGGCTGAGCTGAAAAAGGAATCCGATACCCAGCAGGCTGTTGCTGACGCTGCATACGAAATCCAGCGCGAAGAACAGCGCCGTACCATCGAGGTTTCCCGTGCAAACGCAAACATCGCCGCTTCCGAAAAGCAGATCGAACTCAAGGGCAGAGAAGCTGAAGTCAAGGAAAAGGCACTCGAAGCTGAAGTCAAGAAGATGGCAGAAGCTGCTCGCTATAAGGCTCAGCAGGAAGCTGACGCAAAACTCTACCAGCTCAAGAAAGATGCTGAAGCAGACCGTTTCCAGCGCGAACAGGATGCAGAAGCGCACAAGGCAGAAGCAGAAGCTGCAAAATTCGCAAAGATGCAGGAAGCAGAAGGTATTGCTGCTGTCGGTAAGGCAGAGGCTGACGCAATCCGTGCAAAGGGTCTTGCAGAGGCAGAAGGTATCAATGCAAAGGCAGAGGCTATGAAGAAATACGGCGAGGCTGCTGTCCTCGAAATGTACTTCAAGGCACTCCCCGATATCGTCAAGAATGCTGCCGCTCCGCTCTCCCAGGTTGATAAGATCACCATGTACGGCGACGGCAATTCCAGCAAAATGGTCGGCGATATCATCGGCTCCACGGTTAAGATTACAGATGGTCTGACCGAAGCAACCGGTATTGATATCCGTGCCCTCCTCGCAGGCTTCCTCGGCGGCAAGATTGCTGACGGAAAGCTCGGTACTGCTTCTTCGGTCGTTCCGGCACAGACTGCTGTCGAACCCGAAATCTATACCGAACCCGAAAGCCCGCTCGAAACCCTGTAATCCCACCAAACCGCATCTCACAATCCGGTGAGATGCGGTTTCTTTTTTTCGGCACCTTTCTTGACATCAGATACCTGTATATGCTATAATCATAGCAAACACTGAAAATTTTGGAGGATCTCATGCAGAAAAGCTTCGAAATCACAGACCTGTCCGTTCCTGAAATGGATATCTATCTCCGATATTCCGAATCCCGACTTCTCCACTACTTTGAACCCGACTGCGGGATTTTTATCGCAGAAAGCCCGAAGGTCATTTCCCGTGCGCTGGATGCCGGATATCAGCCAATCTCGTTTCTATGTGCCGAAGACGTACACCATCCCGACAGATCAGCAGTACTCGGCAGATGTACAGGTACGACAATTTACACTGCGAAATCCGAACTTCTCTCCCGGATCACCGGTTTTCAGTTCTCGAGCGGACTGCTTTCTGCTATGCGCCGGAATCCTTGCCCCGATATCACAGAACTCTGCCGGAACGCATCCCGTATTGCGGTACTTGAAGATGTCGTGAATCCGCGCAACATCGGTGCAATCTTTCGTAATGCCGCCGCACTCGGAATGGATGCGGTTTTGCTGACCGGCGGATGTACCGATCCCCTCTATCGCCGTGCGGCACGCGTCAGCATGGGGACCGTCTTTCAAGTTTCCTGGACCTACTTCCCCAAACACGCTTCTTATATCGAAATTCTCAAAAATCTTGGATTTCTCACGGTTGCTATGGCACTTCGGAACGATACACGCAATATCACCGACCCTTTCCTGAAATCTGCCCCAAAGCTTGCTGTCATTCTCGGAACAGAGGGTGAGGGACTTACCGATGAATCCATTTCTGCCTGTGACGCAACGGTTAAAATTCCGATGACGCACGGCGTCGATTCTCTCAATGTTGCTGCGGCAAGTGCGGTCGCATTCTGGGAACTCGGCACACGAAATCTCTGAACAAAACAGAAAATCCCCCTTCTCTGCATCATGCGGAAAAGGGGGATTCTATGTTTACTGCACTGATTCAAACATACCGTTCTCTTTCATGTAATTCTCCAGAAAGCCGGTATAGCCGTTTTCACATTCCTCATAATAAGAGCGGATCCATACCGCATCGTTTTCATCAATATATCCGCTTCGGTCAGCATCAGCAAGCACCGTCTGAAATTCGGTAAAACCTGTATCTTCGCCGTTTAAAAGCTTCTGATACGCTTCCGAAACAAGCGCCGCATCCGATTCATCCAGCACACCGTCCAGCGTCACATCTCCCATCCGGATGATACAGGCCGGAAGCAGCTGGGATTTCAGATTGCGGTTATGGGATGTCACCGAGGCAATCGCTTCATCGGTTGTCATAACGGTTGCCGGCTGATACCATGTCTTACAGATATCGACGTTAAACCATTCTTCACCAATCTGTACGATATTCCATGCATGGTTGCTGCCGTTCACGGTCTGCACATTCACGCCTGCCAAGCTTAACAGATAGCAATACAGATCTGCATATTCCGCACAGAGCATTCCCTTATGCGTCACCAGATCTTCCTGAAACCCGACCGACTGCGTGGATGCATTCGCATTGTACTTATAATCATCGTTCTTATGGACTTCAAAATATATCTTTCGGACAATGGCATATTCTTCGGTCTCGGTCAATGTGACTTCTTCCGGATTCTCTACATATGCAATCTCCAGCTTCTCGAAAATCTTCTTCGCAAGCTCCAATGTCACCGCATCTCCAAAGACAGAATTGGAAAACTCCTGATAATGTGCCATCAGAAATTCTGTTTCAGCTTCTGTCCGTTCCGAACGGATCGCCAATTCCTTTAAATCCATATAACTGTCGAGTTCCGCATCATAATAGTAAATCTGCGCTACGGTGGATACGCCTGTACCGAACATTCCTTTCGATCCGTCAGGGGGCAGATTGCTGAGACGCTTCGGCAGAATCAGAGTTGTAATTTTCTTCGAGTCGCGGCTGAATGCAAACGGACAGATACACATGACTTCTTCAAATCTTGCATCCGAAAGATCAATCACACTCGGGTCGGCGCCTTCGACGGCTGAAGCATCGTAATCCAGAAGCGCCTTTCCCAGCAGCACATAGCCCTTCTCACTGCGCTGTGCCGACATCCAGGCAGAATTATTGAACGCACCATGTCCGACCTGTGAGACATTCTCACCGCCGTTTACCTTCGTCAGAAATGCAGTATTTCCAAACGCATATCTTCCGATTCTGACCACGGTACGCGGTATCGTAACCTCCTCCAGACAATAATTCGTATTGGAAAAGGATTTCCCGATTTCAGTTACCGTATAATTCTGACCGTTGATTGCAACGGTTTCCGGAATATTGATGTACGGTTCGGTCGCTGAAATCAGTTTCGTCATGGAGACAGTATCCGCACCGGTGATTTTACACTGAAAGGTAAGATCTCCGACTGTCACGGTACTGTCCGATTTTGCTGCTGTCGCGGTCAGGGGGATGTTGAATAAATTACTGTGTGCACGAGTTCCATATAAGTCTGCACAGGAGAGGAGCGTCATGGCTGAAAATGTCAATGCAATGCCTTTTTTGATATTCATTTTCGTACCTCCAATTAAATTTGTTTCGACCCCATCCATTTAATTATAATATATTTTTGAACATTTTTCAATATAAATATATTGCCCTTAAATACGGTATTTATATAAAAATCATATAATGAATGTTATAATAACTTTCAGAAAATAGTGCTTGAATATAACTATTCGTATAATCATTAGTCCGTTTTTCAGCTTCCAAAAGAAACGCGCCGGATTCTTTCGCTCCGACGCATCATTTTTCTTCCAAAAAGCCTTGATATTTCGCTTGCAAGCAAAGCACAATTATGATATACTGGAGTCACATACCAAAGGCAGCTGTGCCGACAATCAGGAGATGTTTATGAATTACGATGTTTATCTGCACGGACAAATTCTCGGTACTCATTCCTTTCTGCTGAAAGGAGAGTTTTTAAAGCCGGATGAATATTCCGAAATCAAAGCAAAATATTTTCTTCCCGGCGGTGAAACAGGTACTGCCGCAACCGTACTCGCGTCACTCGGTGCACATATCAAAATCGACGGTACACATATCGGCACGCAAGTCGCTCCCCTTCTCCAGACATTCTATCATGACAAAACAGTTGATTTATCTTCGCTGTATTTTGACCCCGAATACGAAGGGCTGATGGACTATGTCATAATCGCAGGTTTGGTGCGTTCGCCGATGGGGGTATTCCAATCGCTTTACGAAAGCGGTGCCAAAAGGAGATGGAATATGCCCAAAGAAGATGATATCGCAAATTGTACGGTTGCCGGAATTGACCCGTTTTTCCTCGAGGCAACAAGAGCTGCCGCAGAACTTTGTGTGAAGCATCAAAAGCCATATGTGACAATCGACGCGCGGCATGACAGCTATCTGCATCAACACTCAGCGGTCAATATCGTTTCAAAGGAATGCACGAACTCTGATTTCTATCAAGGAAAAAGTATGGCGGAAATCTATCATCTGCTCACGGAGACCACCAACGGTCTGGTTATCATCACACAAGGCGAACAGGAAATGCTCTACGGCAGAAAAGGACAGCAGATGAAGACGATGCAGCCGTTTTCTGTGGAGGTCAAAAGTACGCTCGGCGCCGGTGATACATTCAAGGCAGGCTGCATATATGGGCTGCTCCATCATATGTCAGATGCGGAACTGGTTCGCTTCGCGAGCGGCTGCTCCGCAATCGCAATTTCCAGATTCCCACTCCCGCTCAATCCGCCGACATTCGAAGAAGTACAACGGCTGCTCAACCACGCCTGACACCGGATACAGGTCATTTTCGGACAACCACAATCGGCTGATAAAAACCGGTTTCTTCCGCAAACAGCCACGAAACATCACGACAGCCATGCTCCAGAAATAAATTCGTCAGTTCTTCCCGTCGTACTGCGCGATATTCACACGCAAACCTGCTGACCGAAAGCGATTCGCCGTCATCAATCATATACTGGATGAGCGTATAACGATCTTCGTTCCAGTCCCATGTCTGAAAAGAAACACGCCGTCCCTCACCCGTATGATAAATATAAGGCGGCGCATACGATGGCTTCTCCTCTAACAGCATATCATAATCCCGAATACTCCCGACAAACATCCCGTCCTCTTTCAGCTGACCTGTGATACTCTTTACTGCACTTCGCAGATCTTCTGACGAAAGCATATGCGGCAAAGCGTTATCCATTGCAATCACAATATCATACTTTTCTGCAAACACATCCGACAACGACCGAAAATCAGCCGGCAAAAAACGGATTTCTACGCCGGCATCGGCGGCGCGTTTTCTTCCCTCCGAAATTGCACCGACACTGATATCAGAAGCCGTAACGCAATATCTAAGTTTTGCAAGTCCGATTGCTTGTGTACCGATTCCGCAGGCACAGTCTAAAATTTGTGCTGATTTTTGAAATCCATGCTTCTGAAACACACGATCAAGGATTTTGGCTTCTTCGCAAACCGCAGATTCCCAATCTGAATACAACTTATCATATTGCGGTGCCAGATTATCGTAAAAGCTTTGTATGATATCCATTCCTAAAAACCTCCGGTCAAATTCTGATGTAAACTCATGATATCATATATCTCACCCAAAGACAACCCCTCCCCCAATCAGATTGGGGAGGGGTTTTTCAAAATATCAAAGGATTTTATCGCACATCATAATAAAACGCATCCGCAGCTTCTCTGTCCTTTCCAGTAAAAATACGCTTTGTGACTGTTCGGTTTTTAATCAGGTACCAGTCACCAAATTCATCAAATTTACGGCTGGAGGTGATAATACGGGAGCGCTTCAGTGTTCCGTACTTGAGTCCCCTGCCAACGCCCAAGCGATTGAGCCGGATCGCGAAATCCATATCCTCCAGACTCACCAGATTTTCATCAAATCCTCCGATTGCATCAAAATCCTTTCGGTAAAACCAGAACATACCGCCCGACAACATTGCTTTCTGCTTTCGCATAATCGGAAACAGATGATATGCAACATACATCGAAGAACAAAAGATTCCCAGAGACATTCTGTCAAATTTCGAATTTGTACCGCCGCCGATATATTTCCCGCTTTCCAGCATTTCACCGATTTCCTTAAGCGAGCCATCTGTCATACGGCTATCCGCATCAACCGTGACGATAATCTCGCCCTCTGCGGCTCGTACACCGGCATTCCGGATTTTGCTGATGCATTTATCCGCGTTTTCTATCACCTTTGCACCAAACCGGTTCGCAATCATAGCCGTCTGATCAGTACAGCGATTTGCGACAACGATAACTTCTGTCCTGCAATCGGGAACCGCTTTCTTTGCAAGCGCAATCGCCTCCAGACAAGCGCCAATATATTTTTCTTCGTTATGTGCGGGAATAATAATCGAATACGTATGTGGTTTCATTCCTTATATCTTCCTTTCCTTGACTGCATTGATGTATTCTGTCTGATCGTTTCAATTATAACATAATCCGAATCGAAACACAAGGTTTTCTGATACGCCATATTTCATCCCATATCGACCAAATACGGTACCCGACAGATCTTCGGATACCGTATTTTTCTAAAATCAGATTTCATGCAGTCCGTTCATCGAATTAAAGCTCGATTTCAGGCAATGATACATCTTCACCGGATGTGGTAATCACATCTTCTGCATCAAATACCAGAACGGTGAGTTCCGGTGCAGTATACTGTTCCATTCCAATCCCTCCTTATTCCTGATATGCAATGGCTGCTTCGCCATAGTTTGCAATTGCCTGTGCAAGTGCACCAAGCGTCGAATCAGAACTTGTTTGCATCAGCTTCTTTGCGTAAGAATATACGCTGAAAGTAATCTCGGAATAATCCGCCGGATCATGCAAAGACTGAATCCGGAATACGTGCATATCGTCAAAGCCTGTGGGAGAAATCCCCTTCAGAGAAATCATACAGGTCGTACCGGATTTCTTTGCGGCAACTGTCTTTCCGTCCAGCGTTACACGATACTGACTGAGGTCAATTCCCTCCGAAAGCGCAAAGTTCACGTTCATTGTCACTAGAGATGCAACATCCAGGGATGCACTCTTGGCACGCACATTGGATCCCGAATTCACGATGACTGCATCATAAATATCGGAGAGCTCTACGTTTTCTACTGCGTCCGCGGAAAGATCACGGTTCGCAAGACAGTCGTCTGCATACCCCTCATATTTTTGAAGTGCGCCGGCATAGTTCAGAATCGACTTTACAAGCCGCATTGTCTTTGCGTCATATACAGATTCATTCGCGAGAAGTGTATCAAAATAACGCTTGACGCTGTATGTCATCGGAACACCCGTAATATCATCGGTGTAGTGCAGCTGCATATGAATTTCTTCTTCGACACGCAGCGGGGAAATCGGACAGGTAAAGGTATAGGTACCGTCACCGTTATTTACCGCATCCGAAAGCATCTGTTTTTTCACAATACCATTTTCAAAGGTAAAGAGCATATATGCGTTTCTGTCAGCAGCAGCGTCCTCGGAAAGGATTGCTGTTACCTTCATCATCATTTCTTCGTTGATAGAAATTCTGAGCTTCGAGAACGAATCCTTGCCGTTGCAAAGCTCTCCGCATCGGCTGCATCTTCCATTCGATGCAAAAGTATGGTGATTCTTCGCATAATAGATATGTGCGCCGGGTTCTTCTCCAGCAACAAATGCTGTAAACGGTGCGGTCAGTGCATCATCGGTATACCAGCCGCCGCTGGTGCATTCGCCGTCACCGAATGTCGGAAGCGATGTGACCTCTGTACCGGGAGAAACCTGCATAATTTCGGTTTTTCCATCCCAGTAGTTGAGAACAAGCTTTACGCCCAGTTCATGCGCAGTCTGACTGTAATCTTCAATCAGACCTTCCGCAGTAAAGCTGCATCCGTCTTTTACCGTAATGACAGTCTCCGGTGCAATGATCAGCTTGAGATTTTCCGGTACATTCACATCGGTTGTAATATTGACCCTGCCCCAGATTGTAAGGGTCAGTTCTTCATCGCTTTCTGCTGCGGCGGCAATCGCACCACGGATATCCTGATACGAATGGCCGTTGCTCAGCATCGCTGTTGCGGCAGAATTCAGGTACGATGCACGGATGACATTGCCGCAGATATCACAGATTTCTGCTTTTACCGCACGATCGCCGTTATAAGGCGGGCTGACCAGTACATGCGTACCGCTGCAGGTATGTTCCGGAACGGAAACAACCGGACACTCCATCGTCTCTCCGTCCGCACGCTCTGCATGAATCACAGCCTGACGATTTGCAGTATTTGCCGTAAGCTTTACGACCGCGCTGCCTGTAATCACAAGCTTTCCATCTTCTTCCACATACTGGCCGGCTTCAACCGTCAGCATAAAGTCAGGTACACTTACACTTCTGATCATTGCACGGCGCGGCTGCGGCTGTTCGATATATACGATTGTTTTTGTTTCTGCATCCGGCGTCACTACCATAAAATACAGATCTTCGCCGATTGCAATCGTCTCACCCAGTCCGTCAATCGAAGTGCTCGAACCGATCGCATTGGCAAGACTCCATGCATTTTCATCGAAATCTGCTTCCGGATCTACGACTTCAATGAAATTCACGAGCGGCATCTGCTCGCCAAGGAAGGTCTGTGCAGTCGTTTTTGTAATTTCCTTGAAGAAATGACTTTCATGCTGTTCTTTGACCTCATCGGGAATATCTGTGACGATAACCTCGAACGGTACATTTGTCGTGGAGCCTTCCAGTGTTGTTGCGCTCACACTCTTGAGAACGTGCGCAACCTGAAGCTCATCCAGAATTGTTGAGCTGATAGAGAACAGATAGTTGAATGCTGTCAGATAGATGTTGCTTCCAAAGCTTGTGAACAGTGCTCCAACATCCATGAAAAGCTTCGCTATTTCAAGATTTTGCTGGAGCAGCGATTTCCAGAGATCTGTAATGCTCAGCTGGATAACCGCCGTTTCACCCGGCTGCAAGGTTCCGACTGCAATACGGTCACCGCTCATCGACTGGAGTGTGCGCTGGGTTTTCGTTCCCGCTACCAGATCACCATTTAACTCGTGATAGCTGGTATAGACACCCTGTTCAAAATGCTTGACCGTATGTTCCAGATCGTATACCGGCTTATCGGATACGTTCTTGATCTTAATGGTAATCGGATAGGCTTCGCCGTAGAAGGAATACTTCGGTACTTCAATCGTCATATTCAGCGCGTTGCCTGCATATACGTGGAGATCATTCTTGGAATGGAACGTATATTCAAATTCTTCGCCGTGATTAAAGCCCTTAAAGAGCGAAGAAAGCTGGTAGGTTCCTGCTGCATCGCCGCGGAGATACCAGTGTACATCAAATGCCTGATTCGGTGCGAGTGTACCAAGCTCCTGACGAAGATTCGAGTTGCACAGCGTCAGCCCTTCCGGTACATTCAGCTCTGCACTGCAATTTGTCAGCGCTTCCGTATCCTTATTGAATACGATCAGTCGGACATCATAAAATTCTTTCAGCCACTTGCATTCACCGGAAATGATCATATACATTTCCTCGTGAACCGTTTCATAATGCCAGACAATCGGCTTTACTGCAGGCGGTGTATAATCCGAATTACCAGAGCCGCCGGATTCTCCGGAACCGCCCGACGGTTTCTTCGGCTCAACAACAACATCATACCAGACGGTTTCATTATCAGGAGATTCAATCTTGACAAAATTCACGATTTCCGCTTCAAATTCAAGCTCTACTTCATACTTGAAGAAGTGGAAATTCTCATCATCCGAAAGGTCAATGCCGGCGTCAACGATTTCTTCTTTCGTCATCGGCGTGACGGTCATTTCACCGTCAATATCCACACGGCGCGGCTGGTTATCTTCCGGCGCAGGAATCTCAGGCTCTGTGACAATAATCGCTGTTGTGGTGGTTGTCGTGGTGGTTGTTGTAGTGGTAGTCGTTGTTGTTGTGGTAGTAGTTGTTGTGGTGGTAGTCGTCGTTGTTGTAGTGGTATATGCAGGATCATAATGTCCGCAAGTTCTTCCGGTATTGGGGTCGATATTGGTGCAGTAACCGGAATCTGCATGATTATGACCAAATGCCTGTCTGCCTTCCTCATCACGCTCATACTGCTCTGTGGTAACATACTCACAGTTCAGACATTTCTTATTCCAGTACTCATTATCGGTACAGTTCGCATACCTTACGATACCATTCCACTCAAGCTCATGTGCGACATGATATGCCTGACCGCGCTTGCTTTCGTCGTTGGTATAATGAATCTCGGTTTGCGGATCGGACGGACTGCACGAAAGATCATTGGTATAACGGTAAACGGGATATGCTGTACCGAATACAGGAAGCTGCTGGGACGAAAGATCCTGCTCCCAGCCGCTGCCGAGAAGATATGCCGCCTTACCTGCTGCAAATTCCGAAGCAGTCAGCGCATACGCATCATCGGAGGCATCAGAAAGATAATAACTGTTTGTCACGTTCGATTCGGCATCAGCACTCTGATATAAGCCATATGCGGCTGTACCGCTATAATACGAATCACACAGAGATGCATTGTTCAATGTATATACAAGACCTGCGGACGCATCATCGGAAAAATCAGCCTGGCTGAAAAGATCGGTCAGCACAGATCCGTTGACTGCTTTCGCGGCAATCGAACCGACTTCTGTACCGCTGATCGCGGAGCGGATAACACCCAGAGAAGAAACGCTTGCACCGTCCAGCACATCAAACAAGCCGCCGGCATGGTCTCCTGCCGAAGAAAGGCCGCTGATGGTATGACCGTTGCCGCGGAATGTACCGGAAAAACGGCTGATCGGCGTCCAGTTGAGCATATTTTGCAGTTCACCGGATGCATTCTCATTGATCAGGAAGCGAATATCGTTTTTCAGGTCAACACTGATATTCGACGGAAGTGCACCGGAATTGAGCTGCTCCGCAAGCCACATCAGCTGACCTGCATTCCGTACCTCATACTGTGTCGATGTCACGGCGCGTGCTTTCTGGAAAATATAAGGATTTTCCGCGGTATGATCCATCAGGAGCGGACACTCCTCATTTCCGCGGCAGATACCATTTGCATCATACATATGCGTTTTAAAGAGATGAATATCGCCGACCGCAAATACCACGCTCTTTTCAACTGTTTCACCGGCCGGAATCGTCAGATCACTCCACGAATATGCAATTCCGGAATCATAGTTGCTCCCGTAGTTAGATGCGTGATGATTCGAAAATGGATAGTAATGTCTGGAATTGTAATGTCCCCACCAGCAGTTTGCATCTTCGGGCAGAGAAAGTGAGAAAATGTTGTTGCTATTTTCGCGCATCTCAATATTGGAAACATGAAAATACTGGCTGTGGTTGTCAGCTGTGAGCCGGACATTATCATCGGAATAACCGTAAATGTTCGCGCGGTCATTTCCACCGATCTGAACATCTGCTGTACTCGCAAGATCAAAACCTGTCACATCGGATGTGCCTCGGTTCTGAATCAGGTAGCTGACCTTAACATACAGGTTTTCTTCCGGATTCTCTGAAACTCTGCCAAATGCATTACAGAACGAAAATACCGGCGTCAGGTAGACAGAATTTCCGATTGCAGCTGTCGCTTTATCCCCGTTTCTATAGAGAGTCGTTTGTGTATTTTGAAAGCGGTAGAGAATATCATATCCGTTATTTGCAAAGGTGATTTTCAGGTTGGAAGCACCTGTAAAATCATAATAATTGGAATGATTCAGGTAATAGGTAATTGCAGAATGCGGATTGGTTGCCTGCACCGAAGCATACTTCCAGGACGCATAATAATCCTGACCGGGAAGAAATACTTCTGCTGCCGTATTGTCTGCGGTTCTCCAACCGTCAAACACGAGATTGGATTCTGCCGGTGCGGTCGGCACAGGTGCTTCCGCGCTGGCAACACCTTCGCTCAGAACTGCCACGCCGTTCTCCACTGCATAGCTTGCGCTGTCAAGGCTTCCGCCGGTCAGTACAAACCGCGTTGCGGCGTCAGTTACCATACCGGAATCCGCCGCTTCAGCAATACTTCCGGCGGCGTCCTCCGCCCCGGCTCGCAGCAATGCTTCCGAATCACGCCCAAGTGTTGATCCGGTCAGTATCACCGCTGCCAGGAATGCCGAAAAGAGTTTTCTGGACTTTGAATGATTCATGCCTGTTTCCTTTCAAAATAAATTTATAGCGATGCTGTCTTCCGACTGCATTTACTATCGTTAAATGATATAAACTTTGTAAAATAATGATTTTATTATACCATTCATTCAGCTTACCTGTCAAGAATCCACATTGTCTTTTGGCAATATTCAACAGTTTCCATGACAAAATCACAATCAGACCATATGCCGTAGAGGTGCCTATCGGTAAGCCTGACATCCACAAAAATAAAAACAAAACGCCGGAATCTAATAATCCCGACGTTTATAGCTTTTCGAATGCTTCACGAAAGAGTTTATTTTCTTATCACAGACGATTAAAGTACAGAAATCATACGCAATGACAGCAGCGTAAACAATACAACAACAAAACAAAATACAGGTGATCGGAGTGTCAAGCGGATATGACTTTTCTCACAGCGGTTTTCTTCGATGTATTCGAAAATCCCTCTCCGTTTCCGAATCAGAACCATCAGTGCACAGACCGCAATGAGGGAGAACACCAAAAATGCGACAGGAAATCTGAGTGCAGAAGGAAGCTGCATCAGAATCCCATCCACAAAGAGATGGCTTATGACAAAATTCTCGATCATATGATAAATCATTGTCCAGACAATACCGTACTCTGTGGCAATATACCCGAGCACAATGGCATCAAAGATAATCGGAACGGAAGTATGAAAATTGCTATGGAACACGCCGAACAGAATTGCGGAAAACACAATTGCATAGACTTTACTGCCGCTGTATTCCCGATAGGAACGCATAAGATAACCGCGCATAGTCAGTTCTTCGACCACCGGCCCGAAAAATCCAAACAGCAGCACTTCATGAAACGGCGTCGGCTCATATGTCCAGACTGCCATATTCTCGTGCAAAAAACCGCCGGCGGTCAGACCGAATCCATTGAGAATCAGCTCGGAAAACTCATTCCATACGATATGTGTGAAATTCAGCGTCTGCGTCAGAGATAACAGCTGAAAAAATATCAGCGGCGTCATGCTCCGCTTTTTCTCAAACAGTGATCGCAAAGAAATTTCATCCCGAAGAAAAAATGCCAGCACCGCCAGACACGCCAGATAGCCATAGGCAGTGCTTCCGCCCATCAGCGTATAGCAAGTCATCCCAAGCAGCATGAGAAGATGAAGCCGATTGATATTGCGTTTAAAAAAATATGTTTCTTCCCGCATAGTTCACTCCTATAAAATAAAATATGATCGCGGATCGCAGCCTCAGTCAGAATCCATTTTCGGCTTATCCCGCATGAAACAATATAAATCCAACGGTATTGATCGCAAAATTTGCAAACATATGGACAAACCATGAAGGATAGATATTGTCATGCAATTCATTGAGATAGTTGAAGATACAGCCGCCTACGATCAGCCCGAACAGCAGCAGAAGCAATGCTCCAACGTCAAACATCCCAACCAGCATTCCGATATGATATATTGCAAACAGCGTGGAACTGAATATGTAGGCTGTTTTCCGTCCGGTATACTGTTTAAGCGTCATAAAACCAAAACCGCGGAAAAAGAATTCTTCAAGAAAGGAATTCATCAGCGAAATATATAACGAAACATAGATGAAATTACCGGCTGTAATCCCCATATCTTCGGTTAATGTCGCAGTTACATTCGAAAAATCTATGACATTTCTTGTGAGGAAATATCCGCCGAGAATCACGGCATACACACCCACACCAAGCAATAGCGCTTTCAGAATACCACTTTTTTTGAAAACGAAATTTTTCTTGAATTCACGGAATATCTCCTTATGACAAAGAAAGAACAGCATCGGGAGTGCCAGAAAGAAAAGAATCTTAATCGGTATTTTCAGAAAATAATTCGGATGAACAAATGCATCAATCAAGGTAATCGCAATCGAAAATACAAAAGTGGATGCCATAATAGTGATCTTTTTACGCATAACGATCGTCCTCCCGCTTATATTTCGGTGGTGTTAACAGTCAGGTTTCAGTATGCCGTCAATGCCGCCCAGAAACTCTATAAAATTAACTTTATAATTGCTGTAATCTATCGCAAGTTCGCCATTGCAGTAATCACATCTTGTTCCAATTTTCTTTCCCTCTCCAATGGCGCGCGCAACATCTGACTGTTCCATTCCAAGGAAAACTTCTGTACCATCAAGCATAATTTTATCGAATGGATATAGCGTTATTTTCACCATCGCACACTCCTTATTCCGTACCCGCGATCAATAAAGCTCTGCACGGCGAACCGTCAGCACCGGATAGATTCAATGGCGCTGCATTTAAGAAATACACACCCTCCAGAACTTCTGACAGCCGAATCCCTTCCAGTAAGACAATATTCGCACCCAAAAGTATCTGATGTACCGCCATCGGCGCATTTTCCGGTCCCACAGTCTGTGATTCATTTCCAAGCAGTAAGATTTGTGATGCCGCAAACACTTTCGCCGCTTCCAATGAAACCTCTGCATCACCCTGAATCAGAATTCTCTTTCCTGCTTCCGGGTTCTGTATCCTGGCTTTACGGATGATTTCTGCTGCGTCATCACCTGAGAGAATCCCATGATGTTTTGCAACATAAGCCATCCCCACAAACGTATCTAAACCGATTGCGTCCACAGTATTCCCGTCCTTCAGAAAATGATACGGCGCGTCAATATGGGTACCGTTATGTGCACACATACGAAAAGCCGTCAGATTATATAAGTCACCTTGTTCCATAGAACAAAGCGCAGTTCTCTCCGGTACGGGATCTCCGGGATATACTGCACAGCTGAATACTTCCTGAGAAATATCATAAATTTTCATCACATTCTCTCCAATCCTGTCAGCACATATTTACAGCAGACTCTACTGCGTCGGAAACATTCAATATAGCCACCGGATCAGCCGGTCTTCCTCATAACGGGTGTTGAAGCAGGCTTCCGCTCGCCCGTACAGCGAATCATCCGGTCCGACTGCAAACATTCTTTCGTAGATAAAATACATCGCGTTTTCGTCTGTATCCGGATACACCATACGATAATATTCCGTCATCAATTCTGCCATTTCCGATCTGATATCCTCCGTATATTCTAAAACCAGCTCGAAATCGCAATCCGCTTTTTCCCATTCATCACCCCATTCGTACATCAATTCACATATCCGTTCGGGTTTATATGGATCAGGATCCAGATTCAAAAGTGCTGCTTCCAGAACCGACCAGTCGCCTTTGCTATATGCCTCTAAAACCGCGTCTTTGCCGATCACTTCCATCATCATTTTCAGATACATAATCCGTTGATCATACGCCGAAGCAATATCACCCCTGTTATACTCCTTCTCTAAAAGCATTGTCATCCCCTCGTTTATAAATCCGTTCAGCGTGTCTACTTCAGAGGACGTTGTCATATGAAATATTTCATGCTTCAGAGAATCGTATGCATCGAAATCTACGTAAGTCAGACCTGTTTCTTCATATCCGATGGAGGACATATGGCTTTCGACCAGTTCATCGGTCAGAATGATATAGAAGATGATCTTATTTTCATCCGGTATCGTTTCTGCACCATAAAAAAAGCCTTCATCATCCTCGCCAAAAGTCTGAGTTTCTATATTCAGCGTCAGAAGCTTCTCATAGATTTCTTCCCGTTCCAGATAAGGATTATCCTCAAAGTATTCAATCATATGAAAAAGCCATTTCTTATATTTATATGCAAGATTCCGGTTCGAAAGCAATGCAGCGGTCAGGAGCTTTGCCTCCAAACCGGGCGTATAGTTTTCTCCGTAAACGAATGCAATGATTTTATCGATCACTTCGACCTGTGCCGCATAGACTTCGGGATCACACGCTATCTCACTCCCAGCAAACACATTCATATCGAGGGGCTTGAAGTTCAGAAAATAATCATCGGGAATTCTTTCAAAAACAGGTTCTGCTTCCGTCACAGTCGCCGTGGTTTCTATGACAGATGTCGGTTCTTCGGGCATAATCGGTTCTATCAGCGAATGGATACCGGAACAACCGGATAAATATAATACCGCTGTGGAAAGGCAAATCATTCTTGTAAAAATATGCTTCATAGACAGAAAATCCTTTCGTTGCATCAAACAATCCGAAGAAATCAGATATTTTTTACAGTATACCACATTTTACAGGATTTTTCAATAACCGACTGCGCGTCAGCACAAACAATTAAAATCTTGATTGGTTCACGGGGGGGCGGACGAAAAAACTCCACTTATATTCAGAACGCTTATAAAAAAGCAAATCCGGAGAAGCACGGATATCTTCTCCGGATTCTATCAATTTCTGAACTCACAATCTGTCCAATATTATTTTTACAAGAAATATGATCAGATAGTGCAGCGGATAAAAGATATAAAAAAACCATTTTGCAAAGTTCGGGTGCTTCCCTTTTTTACCGTTATATAATACAGTCATACAGAAATATGCTGCCATAAAAGCTGCAAGCATAACCAGCATAAACATCACTAACTTGTATGCCGGAACCGTACCCAATGAAAACAGATTCATTCCAGTATGAAGCAATATCAATATACTGTACACAAGGAATCTCGTTTTCGGTCTGTCCCTGAAAATATGTAAGAATAATATGAACAGTACGCCAAAAATCATCCAGTCGGAATAAAGCAGTAGCGTGGCAGCATCACACAGAATTACCAGCAATACTCTTTCCCACAGCTTCCGTTTACTTTCCCATGCAATCACGGAAAGCAATCCGAAAAACAGTGTAAATATCACATTGAACGTCCACCAACCGTTGATCGGCTGAAACAAAAGCCAATGAAAAGGCTGCGAAACACAGGCAAACAATAGCAGTCTTAATGCATATTTCTTTCTGTCCCTTGTATATTTATATCCGTCAGCAATCAAGAAAAACATTACAGGCGGACAAAAGAGTGATATCCCGGAAAGCAGCAGCAGCGGTATCGGAAGTTCATATAATGCAAGGTCATTCTCCGGATGATTCATAAGACAGATCCAGGCAATCATATGTCCTATAAACATCGGAACATATGCAAGATATTTCATCACATCACGATTCAATATCCTGAGGTTACTGTATGTCCGTTTCATAATCATATTCCTTTCGGTCAATCCAAAGTGCTTTGCAATTCTTCTTTGTCACAAGCTATCTGAACAGATGACAGGGTATTATTCTATAGTCCAAAGCTCGCATACCATAATATATTCTTCCGCGTTTTCATCGACGATTTCAAATCCGACGTTCCGGTACATTCTCACCGCATAATTCGCTTTCTGAACAGCAAGCGAAGTCTTATCATAACCTCTGTCTTTTAACTCCCGAAGCATCGTTTCCATAAGCTTTGTGCCGATTCCGAAATTACGGTACTCCTGATACAGTGAGATTGCAAAAGAAGGAACACCGTCAGCAATATGTCCGTAATCCTTCATGTCACGTACCCATACTGCGCCCACTACCTTTCCGTCAGCTTCTGCGACAAAGCATATATCATCTTTTTCTTTCCCGAAATTTCTGATATATACCTGTAAATCAGGCTGATGGATGATTGATTTCGGCGGCGGCTCTACACCTTCCGGTATAAAAATTGCCTCATAGATAAAGTCATCCAAAAGATGATATTCGTCCGCACGGATTTTTCTGATCGTATAATTCATTGTTACCTCCAATTAAGATATTCTGAATCGGATCACAGACCACACATCACGACACCTCCTGATATTGTTTGAGATCATGCATCTTTTCTCCTGATAACATAACATTCAGATATTTTTTGAAAACCGGAGCGTTCCGCTAATTTTAAAGATGGGATATTGTTATAATGACAAGCCCATACAGGCGTTTGATTCTGCTCTAAAATATATTGTATCATGGCGGTTGAAACAGCCAAAGCCAAACCTTTGTGCTGATATTTCTCCGCGGTTTCCACCCCGATATCAATTTCATCACTGCTGACTGCCGAAGAAAATGCCCATGCTGCAACTTCCTCACCGCACACAACACAGTAACCTTTTCCTTTCGACAGAAATTCGTCTGCACTATCCCATGAAAAATAAGGTGTTATTCTTCCTTTTATTTTTGAAAGCAGATTTATATCAATCGGTTTCAGTTCACAATCACTGGGCAGAGCAATCGTTTTGCGGAACGATTTGTTCTCAAATCCAAAAAAATATCTGCGTGTAATCTCTATGTCTGCTTTCGCTTCAAAGAAAGACCTTGTCTTTTCATCCGCAAACAAAATGAATCTTCGTGGATTCTTACCGTTCTTATCAGCAATCCTGTCATACACCGCTTCCAGAAAAGACCTGTTATATTCGCCTGAAATAAAAGCAAATCCACTGAAATGCCAGAACAGCACAGTTTTCGTATTGCTGATGGAATCTACATAAATGTCGCCTTGCTGATAGCCTTGTGCAATAGAAAGCGGATAAACTTTTCCGTATCTGCAATTTTCTGCATAGCAAACATAATCGCAGCCGTTTTTGAAATCAATCCTCATCATAATCTCAAAACTCACTTCTTCATACAAATTCTATTGAAACGCATCAGATTCCGATGGAGCACTCCACCTGACTTCCTGTATTATACCACATCCACCCACAAATTTCAAGGAGGTACACCCATGTTCTTCACCTTAATCCTCAAAAACTCCTCCGGTGAACGCATCGGCACGATCATGACCGTATATTCCAGAATAACTAAATCATCACTGCGAAAGATCTGAAAACAGGAAATATTTATGTGTTTTTCTCCACCGCAGTTTTTGCATAATTCTATTTGCCATGCAGATACTATGGATGCAAATCTTGCAAACAAAGGAGTATAAAATTATGAAAGCAACCGGAATTGTCCGCAGAATCGACGATCTTGGACGAGTCGTCATCCCAAAGGAAATCCGTAGAACCATGAGGATTCGTGAGGGCGACCCCTCACTGAAAACATTGACACAGGATATCCGGTTCTATATGAGCGTGGAATCGGCTGCGGAGAGGTACATCAGGAAGTGAATACAGAGATACAGCCGCTTGTTTTTTCGTCAGGCGGCTGGATATATTTCACATTGCTTCATATGCGTTCAAACGGATGGTTTCCAACGCAAGCGAAAGGACTTCAGAAATATAAGGCTTGGATG
>JAFXIC010000075.1 GCA_017533485.1 Oscillospiraceae bacterium | reverse complement strand
GCTGTATTGGGCGTTCTGATTGTAGGATATGGTGGAAAAATCATGGGTTCAGTACAAGAGAGGAGGGGATGAGTTGGAAGGGGGTACAAGGGGGAAAACCAGAAGGGGAGGAGAGAATGCGCGGGAGCGCTCTTTCCTCCCCTATGGGTGTCCCCCTTGATTCTTTTCACGAATAAAAAAAGAAAGGGGACAAATGGGATTCCAAAGGGATAGTATCCCTTTGGCGGGGTTTGGGGCAGCGCCCCATAATAACTCCATCGGAGATACATATAAACGGGATTCGGGGCAGCGCCCCGTAATCAACCTCACAGAATAAAACAGATTAAACCACTACACCCCTCATTTATCACGCGCTCCAGCGTTTCCTGTAACTTCATGCGTGCTTCGGGCGGCATCTTCCCCAGCTTTGTATGAAGCCCCTCGTTTACCAGCTCATGCAGAGATTTTCCGAAAATATTCGACTCCCAGATCTTCGTCGGGTTCTCCTCGAATTCCCGTAACAGATACAGCACCAGATCTTCACTTTGTTTTTCGCTTCCGACAATCGGGCTGACCGTCGTCTGAATCCCTGCACGCATAATATGAAGCGAGGGTGCGGATGCACGAAGTCTTACACCATACCGTCCGCCCTGACGGATCATTTCCGGTTCTTCAAGCGTCAGTTCATCTGCCTGGGGCATAATAATTCCATAGCCGGTTGCCTCCGCCTCCTCGAGTGCCGGTCGGATCCGTTCGTACATCTTCTTGATGCGTGAAAGCTCCAGCAGTACCGGAAACAGCTCTGCTTCGCTATGGATCTCGATTCCGGTTTCCTCTCCGAGCACCTGATAAAACAGCGACGGCTCTATCTCAAGCTGTAAGCAGACGCTTCCGCGCCCCAGATCTATTTTCCGTACCGATATGGACTTGAGATGCTTTAAATCCGAAAGCTTTTCCCGAAGCTCCTGTGCGTCACGTACTACCTGCAAGCCTTCTGCCGCTTCCCGGACTGCCGAGAAGATTTCTGTTTTCAGCGGATGCCCTTTTGCGAGTGCCGGAAGCCAGTGTGCCGTTTCCACATTGATTTCCCGAATCGGGAACATATCCAGCAGCCTTGTCAGCATCTCCCGAATGATATGTTCATCCAGATCCAGACAGTTGACCGCCATCACCGGCGCATGATATTCCGCTTCCAGCTCCGCCGCAAGCGTTTTCGCGTGTTCCGACTGCGGCTCGACACAGTTCAGCAGTATCACAAATGGTTTTCCGAGGGTACGAAGCTCTGAAATGACCCGTCCTTCCGCCGCGGCATATTCCTCACGCGGGATATCCGTCACCGAACCGTCTGTTGTAACGACAATCCCCACAGTCGAATGCTCGGTAATGACCTTTTGTGTCCCGAGCTCCGCCGCCATATTGAACGGCACATCCTCCTCGAACCATGGTGTTTTCACCATCCGCGGTGCTTCCTCCTCGATATATCCGAGGCTGCTCGGCACAATATATCCCACACAGTCTATCATCCGGATTTTACATTCCGCACCCTCTCCGAGTGAAATCTTCACCGCTTCCTCCGGTACAAATTTCGGTTCGGTGGTCATGATTGTTTTTCCGCCCGCACTCTGCGGCAGCTCGTCAATCGCCCGTTCCCGCCATGCGTCCTGCTCGATATTCGGAATCACAAGCGTTTCCATAAAGCGTTTGATGAGGGTGGATTTTCCTGTACGGACAGGCCCTACGACACCGATATAAATATCGCCGCCCGTTCGTTCTGCAATATCACGATAAATATCATTCATAAGTTCCGCATTCTCCTTTCGGCGGTTACTACTACTGTACAATCGGAATCAAGAGCATCTGCGGCTTCGGGAGGATATCCTCGGTACAGTCATTCTCCTCCATAATCGCGTCTGCGGCAGTATGATAGCGTTTCGCAATCTCCCAGATGGATTCGTCCTGCTGTGCATAATAAAGCCGCAGCGCATAATCCGTACCGCCGCAGATCCGATTTGTCCCGTCGCCGCCGACCTCCGCATCGGTCAGCAGAGAATATTCTGTTGTCCGGAGCTGATGGTCGGTAAGGGTAAGCTCCGCGCTGACTGCCACACAATTCGCGGAGGAAAGCATATAGCTGCAATTCGTTACCGTGATCGCCGGCAGCATTCCGCCGCCTGCATACGGAATCGAAACCGGTTCGGTATGCGCCAGCAGCATCGGCATCCCCTCCGCATCTGCCGCCAGTACATGACAATGCAGCGCGCCTTGCAGTACAAATGTACCTGAATCGCCGTCCGCTGTCAGCACCATATCCTTTGGTGCCGCCCAGACCGCATAGACGCGTGCAATTTCCCGTTCGTTCTGACAGATATCCGCTTTTACCTGAGACTGGGATTTCACCGCCTGCGGCATCGTCACAAGCGAGAGATTTTCCGAATGCAGCGTAATCGGATAGACCGTCGAATAGAGATCTGTCACGAGTTCTTCGGAATCGGTTCTGACCGCCTCGCATTCATACCGGAGCTGGATATCCAGATGCAGCGTCCGGATATCGCCGCTGCTGTCGGCGTCGGTTGTCAGAAGATGGTCTGCGGCATATGCCGTCACGGTACAGGGCATCCCTTCCTCTAATCCGTCCATCTCGATGATCTGACTCAGCGCAATCGGACAGCTTAATGTTTCGACAGAATCCTTCGCGGTATATAAGACTGTCACCATCGCCTCGCCCTTTACCACCAGCTTTCCTGCTACACAGCGTGTTTCCGTGATACGGGCAGTGATATCCTCCCGGAGGACGGAAAGCAGCGGCGGCTGGGATTCGGGAATCGGAATCTCCTCCGAAACCGTACATCTCTTTTCTCCGCGGCGGATCTCCGAGACATACTGTACGGAGATTTTCCGCGCGTGTGAATACATCCCTGTGACATCGGAAAGAATCTGTTTCCGGGTCATTCCGACAGCCTGTGCCGCAATCCGTACCGCACCGCGGATGTCCATACGGCGGCTATTGACGGCACGGCAGTTCAGATAGGATGGCGAGGGGGTAATCAGGAGCCGTACATCCTCCAATCCGCAGTCAGACTGCCAGGGAAGCTGTTTCTGGTAGGAGAGCTTCTGGGTCATGACCTGAATCAGGGGAGAATTTTCTGCGAGGTACCAGACGGTGATTTTCACCGAAAGGGAAATGGTCAGCGTCTTGTCACGCAGCTCGCGGCCTGTAATCATCGGTTCGGCTCTGCACGAAAGCAATCGGAAAAAGTCCGGATAATAATCCGGAAGTACATAGTCCAGCTCAACGCTCTGTTCAAAGACCGTATCGAGCAGTTTTTCGGGCACTAAAATTGTCTTACGGTCCAGCGACAATTCATTTGAAGTAAGCATATTTTCCTCCAGTCCATCGCGCTCTATCCGCAGCTATAATCTACTTGGATGCCGCGCATGATTTGGTATAGTATATGGCGCGTCCGTTTCATTTAGAACTAAAAATTGGTTGAATAGGGGTGGCGGGGGGATATTCTCGCGGTTTTCTGTATTCTGTTGTTTATCTTCCTGTTTGTGTAGCGTACTGGAATAAAACGAAAGGGGACAACCAAGGGCAAGGGGGAGATATGAGAGCATTGCTCGAACATTCCTCTTTCTTTCGTCCTCCTCTTTTTTATATCCGTGAAAATAACCAAGGGGGACACCCATAGGGGAGGAAAGAGCGCTCCCGCGCATTCTCTCCTCCCCTTCAGGGTTTCCCCCTTGTACCCCCTTCCAACTCATCCCCTCCTCTCTTATCCGAAACCCATGATTTTTCTACGGTATCCTGCAATCAGAACGCCCAAT
>JAFXIC010000074.1 GCA_017533485.1 Oscillospiraceae bacterium | reverse complement strand
GTTTTTTGAAATTTTTTCAAATTTCTTTTTCCTGTGTTCCGCTCTCCTTCGCTTTCCCCTTTCAGGTTCCCTCAGGACAGCTTGTCTATTATAGCACATCCCTTTCGCTTTGTCAAGCCCTTTTTCGAAATTTTTTCGAAAAAAATTTTTAAAGCCGTCGGACGATGTACTATCCTGTCACTTCTCGTTCTCTTGAAGCAACTTGTTTATTTTATCATACTTTCCTTCCCTTGTCAACCCTTTTTCGCCTTTTTCCGGAGGTTCTGTGTTTTGCACAAAAACGATTCCACGAGGCGGACTTTCTATTGCAACCTCGCCCAACACTCCCTCTCCAAACATCAAAATGCCGCCCCGATCACCCGAAGCGGCATTCCCATTATTTCGTTTTCGTCAGCTTGACTGCTGCCCATCCGGAACTTTGCTGGATCGAATCCACATGAAGTCCGACTTCTTCCATCGCTGTCACAACCTCATCCAGTCGTTCATCAATAATACCCGACAGCAAAAGCGCCGCGCCGTCCCGCATAAAATGCACAAACAGCTCCCGCATCGCAATCAGAATATCCGAGACTATATTCGCACAGACAACATCATATCCATCGCCAAGCGATGCCACGAGCGTCTCATCCTCCAGAATATTACCGCAAATAGCATGATAGGTTTCCGGATCAATCCCGTTTCTTACCGCATTTTCAATGGCAGAGTCTGCGGCATTCTGTTCAATATCAATCGCCTGTACCATTCCGGCACCCAGCAGCATCGCGCCAATCGACAAAATACCGCTGCCGCAGCCGATATCAAGCACCTTACAGCCTTCTGTCACACAGGTTTCGAGCAACCCAAGACAAAGCTTTGTCGTATCATGCTGGCCGGTACCGAAGCTGGAGCCGGGGTCAATCCGGAGCGCAGTCCTGCCGGCAGGTACTTCCGCCGCAACCCATGTCGGGGTAACCCAGAGGCGTTCTCCGACACAAAGCGGCTTAAAATACTGCTTCCAGTTATTCGCCCAGTCCTCCTCGCGGATTCCTTTTACGGTCATATTCAATGTGCCGTACAGCTCCGCCGTATCTCCCTCACGCATTGTTTTCAGAAATGTGCGGAGCGAAGCCATCTGTTCCACGCCCTGTGCATTTTCCGGGACATACACAATGACAGTCGGGACACCGCCGGTAAGCTGTTCCATCAAGCCGTCCTCGAGATAATCCCAATGTCCGACTTTCCCAGCCATCAGATCATCAAAATCTGCCGGATCCTCCACAGCAAATCCCTTAAATCCGATGTCCATCAGCAACGCGCAAAGTGTATCAATTCCTTGCTGTGCGGTTTCGATTCGTACTTCCGTCCAGTTCACGCCTTGTCACCCTCCTGAAGTGCCAGAATCGCGTTCACGGCAGGCTCCAGCCAGTCACCCTCGAACAATTCCACTGTACCCTTATCGCAGGCAGCGGAGAGCTTCGGGTTCATCGGGATTCTGCCCAGCACCGGAAGATGATGTTCCATCGCGACAGCATCCAGCTTACTTTCGCCAAAGATCTGGATCTTCTTACCGCAGTCCGGACACTCGGCATAGCTCATATTTTCGACAACACCGAGAATCGGGATATTCATCGCTTCCGCCATCCTCACAGCCTTTTCCACGATCATGGAAACGAGCTCCTGCGGAGTTGCAACGATGAGGATGCCGTCAACAGGAATACTCTGGAAAACAGTCAGCGGCACATCGCCGGTTCCGGGCGGCATATCCACGAACAGAAAATCATCATCGCCCCAGACAACATCCGTCCAGAACTGTTTGACCGCGCCGGCAATCACAGGCCCGCGCCAGATCACGGGATCACTCGGATTTTCGAGCAGCAGATTCACGCTCATCAGGTCGATGCCGAGCGGAGACTTCACCGGATAAATTCCGTTTTCATCCGCTTCCGCACGCTTATCATTTGCGCCGAACATCTTCGGAACAGAAGGACCGGTAATATCCGCATCCAGAATTCCGACAGTCGCACCGGTACGGTGTACGGAAACAGCCGTCAACGCGGTCACAAGCGATTTACCGACGCCGCCTTTTCCGCTTACGACGCCGATTACTTTTCCGATTTTGCTGAGGGGATTCGGAGCCTCATGCAGATCTTGTTTTTCTCTGCTCGCGCAGTCCGCGGAGCAGGTAGAGCAATTGTGTGTACAGTCGCCCACTTTTCATCCATCCTTTCCGTCTGATACAAAATATAGTATGCCTTTATTATAGCACAAATACACGCGTCTGTCAACGGATAAAAAAAGAGATGGCACAGAATATCTGTGCCATCTCGGGAATTCAAGATAGATTCAGAATCGAATCGTCAAGAATTAGTCTTCCTTCTTGCGAAGAACTACTGCGGTAGCAGCTGCTGCGAGCATACCTGCAACTGCGAGGCCTGCGCCAGCATCGCCGGTAGCGGTACCCTTACCAGTGGTGGTAGTGGTCTTACCGGTGGTCTTGCCGGTAGTAGTGGTAGTAGTGGTGGTCTTACCGGAAGTAGTTGTGGTAGTGGTGGTAGAGCTAGAAGAAGAGCTGCTGGAAGAAGTGGTAGACTCAGAAGTAGTAGACTCAGAAGTGGTAGACTCAGTAGTAGTAGACTCAGTAGTGGTAGACTCAGTAGTAGTCTCGGTAGTGGTGGACTCAGTAGTAGTACCACCAGCGATCGCGATGAAACCGTTAGTAACCTTAGTATCCTGCTCGAAGTGGTTGGTCTGGTCAGTAGAGAGCATATCCAGATCAATGGTCAGCGGGAACTTATCGCCAGGCTGTGCAGTTTCCGGAACCTTGAAGTAGAAGTAGAGGATAATGCCATCATCGGTGGAGAGATCTGCACCGTTGGTAGCCCAACCAACGAGGTCAGCATCGGGTCTGTCCTTCGCAATAACGGTCAGGTCAGCAGCGCCAACCTTCTTGGTCTTCGGGGTAGTACCGGACTTCATAACGACTTCCAGAGACGGAACAGTGTCATTGTTGGAATCATCGCCGTCACCATAAGTAACGCCAACACCGGAGTTGCAGTAGCCGGGGTTGTTGATGAGCTCTACGCCCCACTGAACCTCGTAGTTTGCAGCCTCGAGTTCTTCGAGAGTGAGAGTGATTTCCTCACCCTTCATTTCGATCTGACCAGCAGCGGAAGCCTGGAAAGCACCCATAGCCAGAACGGTTACTGCGCTGCAAGCAACAGCAGCGAGCTTCTTAAAAGAAAATGTGTTCATATGTGTTTCAATCCTTTCAGATTTTATTCGTATATCAGCACAATGGGTACTGATACCGTGGGCTGTTGTCCGAGCTAATTGTTTTTCAATTCACTCAAACTAACTATAATGTATTTTATCACATTTTCTCGTACAAGTCAAGGGTAGAGAAAGGATTTCCAAGCCGATTTCCGTAGAATTTTCCGAACCTTTTTTGTGCAAAGTACACATAGTGGTTACAATTCGGTTGCATCCGTTACATTTCGATGTCGATTCGTGTGATTCGCAGCAAACACACTCTGACAAAGCAATGCGGCAAGCCGGCATTCTTCGGATTCCGCTGCGCCCTGACTGCGCGTCGGCTCCCAAAGAAGACATTCCTTTCCGTTGATTTGAATGCGCGATTCTATGTGATAAAGATACTGAAACGGCTCCTGCATCCGCCTCGCCCCTTTCGGTTCAGCTTATGCAGACTCCGCTCAATCCATGCATTATTTTTTAAAACGTGCTTTCATGCGCTGGTTATTATCGAGAATCTGTTTGCGGATCCGAAGGCTTTTCGGTGTGACCTCCAGCAGCTCATCCTCCGCCAGAAATTCCAGACAATCCTCCAGACTCAGCGTCTTCGGCGGAATCAGCCGGAGGGCATCATCGCTTCCGCTGGCACGCGTATTCGTTAAATGCTTTTTCTTACAGACATTGACGACAATATCATCCGATTTCGGTGATTCTCCGACAACCATACCCTCATATACCGGGGTACCTGCTCCGATAAAGAGGCTGCCGCGCTCCTGTGCGTTATAGAGTCCGTAGGTCACTGCCTCGCCCGTTTCATAGGATACGAGCGAACCGACGCTCCGGCGCGGAATATCTCCCTTATACGGCTCATATTTTTCAAAGACAGCCGACATGATGCCCTCGCCCTTCGTATCGGTCAGAAACTCACTCTTATATCCGAACAGTCCGCGCGACGGTACTAAAAATTCCATGCGCATTCTGCTGCCCTGCGGATGCATTTCCTGAAGCTCTGCTTTTCTTCCGCCAAGCTTCTCCATGACCGCGCCGACACATTCCTCCGGCACATCAATTGCCAGACGCTCGATCGGCTCAAGGCGTTTTCCGTTTTCTTCACGATACAGAACGTGCGGCGGTGAAACCGCAAGCTCATATCCTTCGCGGCGCATATTCTC
>JAFXIC010000073.1 GCA_017533485.1 Oscillospiraceae bacterium | reverse complement strand
GTAACAAGTCTATGTGCGGTGCGAGTGCATTTAGACCATCTGCATCCAAAATAATCGGACAATCCAAGCCGCAAAGTAGTTTTTCCACGAGATTTTGTGTATGAACTGTATTTCCGAGACCACACCCGATGAGAACGGCGGCAAAACTACAAAAACTACTACCACTACCACCAAACCGCCGGTTACCACAGAACCGCCTGCTTATACCGGCGGAAAACTCGCATGGCCCGCACCCGGCTTCTACTACATCTCCAGCCCCTTCGGCAGCAGATGGGGCAGAAATCATAACGGTATTGATATCGCCGGCGGCGGTATCCAAGGGGCTAGTGCAACAGCGGCAGCTTCCGGTACGGTCACCAAAATCTATACCGGCTGCTCCCATAACTATAAGGGCTTCTGCGGCTGCAACTACGGCTGGGGCAACTACGTCATGGTCAGCCACGGCAATGGTCTTGTAACACTTTATGCCCATTTACAGGCTGTTTCTGTTTCGGTCGGCGATTCCGTCGGCACCGGTACGGTTGTCGGTAAAATCGGCTGTACCGGAAATTCGACCGGCTTCCATCTCCATTTCGGTGTGATCTCCAACGGAAGCTATGTCAATCCTCTCAATTACTTAAATTGACCGGAACCTTTTTCATTCGAAATCCATACAGAAACGGCAGGGAGCGGCTTGCTTCTTGCCGTTTCCTGCCATTTCCATTCTTGTGAGGCAAATTCTGTGAATAAGAAAATCAGTCTTGGGCTCGCAATCAGTTCAATGGCTTTGGTTGCTGCCCTTACGTTTATCCTGACCATGTCATTCTCCACTAAGCGATTTAACCAAAAGGTTGCCAATATCGAACAGCTCTCCGAAACCTACGGAAAACTCGAAGAACTCGCCGAAACCGTCGATGCACATTTCTACAAGGATGCCGATGATTCCGCTGTGCTTGATGGGATCATGAAAGGCTATATCCATGGGCTCGATGATCGGTACAGCAACTATATGAACGCGGAGGATTATACGAAAAGCCATGAATCTTCTGCGGGAACCTACACGGGCATCGGTATTACCGTGACGCAGACAGAATCCGGTGAAGCACGCATCATCGAGGTCGCTGAAAACAGCCCTGCCGAAGAAAACGGTCTCAAAGCGGATGATCTCATCGTAAAGGTCGGTGATATCATTGTCGCCGAACAGTATCAGGAAGCACTCGATCATGTCGTAGGAGAAGCCGGTACACGCGTTTATCTTACGGTCAGAAAAGCTGACACCGGGCGCGAACAGACGCTTTCCATCCAGCGCCGTGTCATCGACGAGATTACGATTACCTATGAAATGCTCGAACACAATATCGGCTATATCCGTATTACAAAATTCCGCACGGTGACTGCTGACCAGTTCCATTCGGCGCTGACCGAACTCCGGAAATCCGGTGCGAAAGCCATTTTGTTTGATGTCCGGAACAACGGCGGCGGTCTCCTTTCAGTACTCGAAGAAATGGTCGATCCACTCCTTCCCGAGGGCGATATCGCTTATGCATATTACAAATCCGATGAACAAAAGGTGATCGTGCATTCGGACAAGAATATGCTGGAGCTTCCGTTCGCTGTGCTGATGAACGGCAATACCGCAAGTGCTGCCGAATTATTCGCCTGTTCACTCCGCGATTATGCAGATGCAATTCTGGTCGGCGAAAAATCCTACGGAAAAGGCATCATGCAGACCACTTATCCCCTTTCCGACGGAAGTGCCGTTACACTCACCACCGCAACCTATGCCACAGGAAAAACACCCTGTTATCACGAAATCGGACTGGAACCCGATGTGCTCTCCGTTTATGATGAAAGCGCAGAAGAAGATAACCAGCTCCACGATGCACACCAGGCTCTCCTCAAACGCATCCGATAATCCCCCCGCAGCTCTACACACAGCGATATGATTGATCTCCCCAAAAATGATATTCTTGGAGCTTTCGCTCTAAGCCATGAAAGGAGGCGCACGGTTCCATGTCTTTTGAAACCGTCGCGATGGGTGAAATACACCCGATGAATGCATGAAAAAGGTCGTTGCAAAAATGCCGTGGATTTACCGCACACTCGCACTCCTGATCCTTGTTCTGGGCGGTGCGATGCTCTTTTTCCTCTGGCCGTCCGAAAATAACAGCCAGAATCCCCCGCCCGAACGCCATCCCTTCTATTCCAATCTCTCCCACTGGAGCAGAGAAACCGAACTGGCTGTGGATGAGCTGGAACCCGACCTTTACAGCTACGAAGTCCCCAATATCGCCAAATCCGAAGTCGCATTCTCAATTGAAGCCGAGGATGTCAAAAAACCGCCGAAGGGCGTCCGGTTCTCCACAAAACGTGAGAATTTCCAAGGCAGAGGCTTCGTCTATCGGCTCAAGGAACATACCGAAGCTGCTTTCTCTTTCCCGGTCACCGTTCCTACAACCCAGCACTATGATATCACAATCTGTATGGCTGCGGATAAAAATGTTGAGAACGCACTTCGTGTCGGTGAGAGTCTCCTGACGCGTTTCACCCTCAGCGGTACCGGTAAGTTTACCCGCGTCACATTCTATGGTATCTTCCTCGAAGCCGGTGAAACACTCGTTTCGATCGACACCATCGACGCCGGCATTGATATTGATTACCTCGAACTGACCAACGATACCTCAATTTATGACATCAACTTCACCATCGATCCCACTCCCTGCAACCCCAATGCCACGGAAGCAACCAAAAAACTCTATGCCGCGCTTGCCTCCCAATGGGGCGAGCAGATTATTACCGGTCAATTCGCATCCGACAGCTCGAATCGTGAAATTTCCCTGATCTACGAAATGACCGGTCAGCTCCCTGTCATTCGCTTCAGTGAGCTGGGCACAGAAAATGACCTTCTCCAGATTGAAGCCGCTACCGACTGGCATCTCTATACCAAGGGCGTTGTCGGTCTGATGTGGCACTGGAATGCACCGGGGACAGATTCTGTTTACGCGAAGGATTCTGGTTTTAATCTCACGAAGGCTCTCTATGCGGTCGATACCGAAGCGATTGCCGGAAAATCACCCGAAGAACTCGATCAGATGCTCGAAAATCAGGAGATCCCTGAAAACTGCCGTCTGATCCTGAGAGATATTGACAATATCGCCGCCAGCCTCAAAAAATTCGCCAATATGGATATTCCGATTCTCTGGCGTCCGCTCCATGAAGCAAGCGGCGGCTGGTACTGGTGGGGCGCTTCCAACGAAAAATCTTATATTGCGCTCTGGAACCTCCTTTATAACCGACTCACCCATTACCATCAGCTCAATAACTTAATCTGGATCTGGAACGGCCAGAGCACCTCCTATCTCGTCCCCGAAGATACCTATGACATCGCTTCCGTTGATGTCTATCTCTCCGAACACATGACCTACGGAAGCCGCTACGAACAGTTCCTCACCCTCTCTAAAATTACAAACGGCAAAAAAATGCTCGCGCTCAGCGAATGCAGTTCGCTTCCAAGTATGGAAATGATGATGCTCGACCATACCATCTGGTCATATTTCGGGCTCTGGTACGGCGAATATATCATGGACAGTAACGGAAAATTCACAGATACGTATTATTCAAGTAAAGATTTGTATAATCTATACAACTCCGACCGTGCTTTATCTCTCAATGATTTTCTGGCAATTTGCCAATAATCTCTTGCAAAATCCGTTTTTTTGTGGTATAATGCTACTATAAGACATTTGTTAGTCACCACGGAAAGGCGGATTTAAGCATATGGATATTAAATTAATCAACGAGACCGCAATCCCGAATTTACCCTGGGAAGAGAAACCTCAGGATTGTTCCGATATTATCTGGAGATACTCCCAAAACCCCGTCATTCCCCGCAACAGTATTCCTTGTGCCAACAGCATCTTCAACAGCGCGGTTGTTCCATTTCAGGATGGCTTTGCCGGCGTTTTCCGCGTCGATGACCGCGCTCGGAATATGCGCCTGCACGCAGGCTTCTCAAAGGATGGTTTTCACTGGGAGCTGAATCCCGAACCGATCCGCTTCCAGAACGATATCGAAGAAATCGCAGAATTCCAATACGGCTATGATCCGCGCGTCTGCAAAATCGACGGCAGGTACTTCATTACCTGGTGCAACGGCTATGACCATAAGCCGACCATCGGACTCGCTTATACGGATGACTTCCGTTCCTTCTATCAGCTTGAAAACGCTTTCCTCCCCTTTAACCGCAATGGCGTTCTCTTCCCCCGTAAAATCAACGGAAACTATATGATGCTCAATCGCCCTTCCGACGGCGGACATACGCCGTTTGGCGATATCTATATTTCGCAGTCGCCTGACCTCACCTACTGGGGAAAGCACCGCTATGTCATGGGACCGTCAATGCCTTGGGAATCCACGAAAATCGGTGCCGGTCCCACGCCCATCGAAACAGACCGCGGCTGGCTTCTCATTTATCATGGTGTTCTCACCTCCTGCAACGGCTTCGTATACAGCTTTTCTGCGGCACTCCTCGATCTCGACGAACCATGGAAAGTACGCAAACGCGCCAGAGAATATCTCCTCAGCCCTCAGATGCCCTATGAATGCGTGGGAGATGTCCCGAATGTCACGTTCCCCTGTGCCAGCCTCGTAGATGCTGATACGGGCAGAATTGCCATTTACTATGGATGCGCGGATACCGTTACGGGGCTTTGCTTCACAACTGCGGACGATGTGATCCACTGGCTCGACGCCCATTCCCAGATTTAAATCAAAACACCACCCAAATTACATGATTACGTAATTCGGGTGGTGTTTTCTCATGATTGGATAAAAATTTCGGTATAGCCGATTTCATACATCGTATCAATGACTGCTTCGAGCTGTGACTGGGTGAGGTTTGAACTGCGGATACAGGGCAGTACGCTCATCGTACCCGTCACCTCCTCTGCGATCTGCATCAGCATCAGCGCTTTATCCGGATACGCAAGCTTCGATACATCATATCGCTCGGATGCATGGAAGAATGTTCCGTTGAATTTATCAAAATCTATCAATACCATCGCGGTCGTAAGATTCAGCGCGTCGGGATTCAAACTTTCTTCCTCTCCGGCAATTGCACGGCTCAATTCCACTTCACACACAGCAGCAGATGTTGCATCGCCAATCGCATTCAGCATTCCAACCAGACCGCTGCTCCGCGAGGCTTCGTCCGAAAGCATCGGCCCCAGAATCTCATAATCCGATTCCATAAAATGGGGATACTCGACGCCGCCGCAAATCACATTCCGGAAACCTGCATTCGCAATTTCTGACGCAATATTCTGTAAATACTGACGGGATTCATCCGCAAAAGGCGTCATCCATGGCTTTCCTTCCGCTCCCGTTTCATCATCTCTCCAGAGCTTTTCTGTCGCTGTATTACGGTAGCCCGTTTCCTGATATTCCGCAGGCATCAGATGATCCGATATCGTTTCAATGCGTGCAATCGGAAATACGCCGCATTCTGAAATCGTTGTCGCGATCTCCGAAAGTGTCGGGAGAGTCTCCGATGTTGCGCCGCATTCCTTTGCTTCATTTACCAATGACTGATACTGCAATGCGCCGCCGCTCAGCTTTAAAGGTACGACAACCGCGTGATAGCCTTCTGCTGCGGCTTCCGATACAACCGTCCGAAGCTTCTCCATATCGCTCAATGCATTTGGATTCAGATACAGCGAGAGCTGGAGCGGTGTCAGCATCGGTGCGGCAGTCGTTTCCGTCGAGATCTCCTCCTGCGAATCTGAGCCGATTGTTGTGACAGCCGTAGTCTGCTGTTCCTCGTAGATATAGGGATCCGGCGTCATGGTCGGACGTTCTTTTTCTGCGGAAAGACGCGTCACGAGCGGGCCTACGACATTATATCCCACAACGCCCAGAAATGCCAGCACAACCAGCGTCAGTACGGTACTGAGTGCAGAACGCATCGGATGATATTTGCTGAACACTCTTCGGTTTTTTACTCGATAAGTATAGATTTTACGTCCCTTTCTTCGTATATGCACGTTTGATCTCCTCTCTCAGGGCGTTCGGCTCTTTTCAGCCGTTTGTTTGTGTCATACAAAATACAGCACAGGATAAAATCCCAATATAAATCAGCATTGCCGGCCAGCCTCTGACAGCAGACGGACAGTCTTTGCTGCTTAATTTCGGTGCGGCAGCCTCCAGCATCATTCCGACCAGAAGCACCCCCACACCACTGCGCAAGCCGAATTGTACTGCATTCCAAATCGTTCCGGCAGTTTCATTCGTCAGCAGACTGACGCCCATCACCGCACCGGAAAATGCACCGGGATGGAGCGCGTCGGTCATTGGTTTCCGATATCGCTCCGGCAATATTTTCGCCGTACCCAGCAAGACTGCGTAAAGCAATCCGATCGCGGCAATATAAATCAGCGGTCTTAAAAATTTCGAAAGCGCATACACATACGGTTCCGCCCAAAATGCGGCACACGCGCTGAAGGCACAGAATCCTGCCGTCAACAGACAGCTCAGCACGCGCCGGATACCCATACGCTCGGCATTCACCGTAACGGACAATCCCATTCCATAGGTCAGCACCATATTCGTTGTCACACAAAGATAAAATTCAGTCAGCAGATTCATCATCACCGGATACCTCCTTCTGTAACCAACGGATCCGCGCCTTCGAATACCGTCCCAATGCACCCAGACATCCCAGAAGTATCATTCCAAGCGCAGGTGTACCAAAAGACGAGAGCATTCCTGTCTTTTGAATCTGTATCCCGAAGAATGTGCCGGTTCCGAGAATCTCACGAATCATACTCATCACAAGCATCCCGATATCCAGACAAAGGATATGTCGGATAAGCACGGAAAGACACTGCAAAAGCTTCTCTTCCGATGAAAAATCCGCGTGTCGGAGCATCAGAATCACGCTCATCGTCAGCAGCGGCAGACAGATGCCAAGCGATACCGCAGGAAACAAAAATTCTGCTGCCATCCCGATCGGGATATACACCAAAGCTGCCGTCAGCGAATACGATAGGATACGCAGTCCATACGGCATTCTCTTTGGCAGAAGCCGACAGAAAAGTGCTGTGGGAATCAGCATCAGATCTATCATAAAACAGAGCACAAGTCCGTTCCAAAGGCTGTTCGTACAAACAATTACGGGGGCTGTCATCAGGGCGTACTGCCATATCGCGTTCTGACGCGGTTTCCTCATTGTTCCGCACACCGCCCTTTCTTCGGAACGCTGTTCCGGCACCCATACTGCGCCCGGATCGCATTCATCCAGATCGCAAGCGGCTGCATCACAATCGAAAGCATCACCGGTGCATTCTGAATATGCATGATACGGGTCAGATAAAAAGAGAAGAAGCCTGCAAGCATTCCATAGGCAATCCCAAGCGGCCCTTTCGGTGCAATCAACGGATCACCAAATAAATAAAGCGCGGAAAATAATGTCAGGTTCGTCATCGCGGTACAGACCAGCACACCTTCCGCTGTCGTCCAGTACGATGTGGCCGCACCAAAGAGCAGACTGACCGACAGCATCCCAAGCACGGTACAGAATGCGCTGCTTCTCCGCAGACAGAGAACCGCGCCCACAACAACCAGCAGCAGCATGGAATTACTTCCCATCGGCAGCAATTTCGTCACCGTCAGCCAATCCATCCGCTGACCTGTAATCGTGCCGCTGACATTCCATAAATGGGATGCGCTTTCGGTTGTAAGAATATCCGCACATGTTCCAAGAGGCAATTTTTCCATCACGCGCGGCACAGTCAGAACTTCCGTGCGCCATGTAAGCTGTGCAAACACATATCCGACGGCTGCGGCAGGAAAAACCGGATTCTCCGAACCGCCAAAAATTTGCCGTCCGATGATAATTGCAAAAATACAGGCAATGATAACAACAGCATATGAAACAGTCGGCGGCATCATTAGCGTCACAAGCAATCCGACTGCTGAAGCTTCCAGATCCGCAAGCTTCAGCGGCTTCCGCCGTATTTCATTACAAATGATTTCCGTCAGCATGGAGACGATCACCGCAGCCGAACAAAGCAGGAATACACGCGCACCATATTCCGCAGCCGATACGACCGCAAAACAAAGGAGCGTGCAGATTCGCTCTAGGGCAATCGTTTTGCGTGATTTCGCTTCGAACACCTGCGTTCACCTCCATGATACTGTTTATCGAAATATGAAAGGAGCGTTGCGATGACAATGGAGCAACTCTCTATGCAGACTGTCAAGGTACAGCTTTCTCCGACAGAGCTGCAGGTCTTTCTGCATGACACACAGGATATTGACCCGAATTCGCCGCAAATGCTGCGGCTCATTTCGTTTTTACTCGCAAAATCCGAGCTTTACTGTGAAATCCCGTTTTCTAAGACACAGGTGACCGTTGAGCTGCTTCCGGCTTCCGACGGCGGCTTAATCTTCTACTTCACCTGCTGTGAGGAAGCGGACACGAAACCACTCTATCACGGAAAACACATTCGCCTCGCCGGAAAATTCTGTCAGTATTCCGACCTGCGGGAATGCTGTCGGCAGATTCTCCAAAACGGGATCCGATGCAGCGACAGCAGTCTTTATCAGATTTCAGGAAGCTGGATTCTGCTGCTCCATCTCGCAGGAAAATATTCGGGGATGTCAAAGCATCTGCTCCTGGAATTCGGTACGTTGCTCCCGTTCAGCAATCTGCTGCGTGCAGGGTTGGAGGAACACGGAACCTGTATCCACCGCAAACAGGCAGCAGCTAAAATTGTTTCGGACGCAAAATAACTTTTTTATTCGGCGCGGAGACTTTCTACTGCCGCATTCGGGTTCTCAGCATATACAAGATAGCTGCCCGATACGAGATAATCCGCGCCTGCCGCCCGACAAAGCGCAGCAGTCTGTGCCTGAATGCCGCCGTCCACCTGAATATGAATCCGGCGGTTTTCCGCCTTCAGGTGCTTCGACAGCCGCTCAATTTTATCAAGCACCTCTGCCATGAATTTCTGGCTGCCCATACCCGGCTGAACCGTCATCAGCAGCACATAATCCTCATCGTGAAGCGACGACAAAAACGGATACAGTCCATCAAGGGATGTATCCGGCGATACGGCTAAGCCCGCGCGCAATTCCTTTGCATGAATCGCTTCGATGGTCTTTTTCACATCCGAATCGCTTTCAATATGAAACGAAATCATATCCGCGCCGGCTTCCGCAAAACGGTCGATAAACCGCAGAGGCTCTCTGATCATCAAATGTACATCAATCGGCAGCTTTGTGACGTTCCGCAGGCTTTGCAGCACCGGCAGCCCGAATGATATATTATCCACAAAGCATCCATCCATGACATCATAATGCAGGTAATCCGCCCCCGCATCCGCAATCAGCTTGGATGTATCCGCTAAATGCGCCAAATCCGCATTCAGGATTGAAGCGAAAATCTTTGTCATTTTCTATTCCTCCAGATCCGCTTTCGCAATATATGCCATCTTTTATTATAGCCCAAAATCATCCTTTCGTCAAGCAAAGATTCTGATTGTTTGCATATTTTTCTTCTTTTGGTGATTCAGCTAAAATTTTTTTTGATATGGACAATCCTAGTTACATCATGTACATCGCATCCCGCCGGAGCAAGACAGGATTACCTGTCCTGCCGCGGCGTCAGCGTGCGATTCTCTTACCGTTTTGTCGGCATCCAGATTCTTACAGCGTCCTCTATACTGTATTCCGCCAGGTGCATTCCCCTTTCCTCTGCACATACAGCCACGGTCCGCGGAATATAAATCCGGATATCACAATCTGCCTTTTCATATTTCATATGCAACCACGCCTCGCTCTCATCCGTCTTACAGGTATTTTTTCAGACTCTCCATATATGCGTTTTCGCGCTTTATAATCTCTTTTCCAGTTTCCTCGACTGCCTGCGGAATATCGGGGTGCGCGTGCATCGTTTTCAACATCGTAATGACGCCCATATTCGTTCCCTCAACCATCAGCTTCGCTAAGTTTTCATCACTCTCATCCACCAGCGTATGCAGTTTAATTCCCAGATCACTATACACTTTCAGCCATGCCGGATTATCCGTCGGCTTTTCTCCCGATTGCGCAAAATCCCGCAGTGTATTCACTTCCTGTTCCCGATACGCCGCAAGCTGCTTCTCCAGCAGCGCACGAAACTCCGGATGCTTTGTATGTTTCAAAACCGCTTCGATCCCCTGTGCACCCATCGTCGCGTTCTGATAATACACATCCATAACCGCTTTCACACTTTCATTCATCATACTAAAATCTTCCTTTCTTCCAATTTGTACAAGCACGCATTTTCACGCGAAGCCTGTCTATCCTAGTATGACGCGAAATGTTCGAAATAATCCATGTCCTGTCGCTTCCATACATGAAATTCTATCTAACGAAACCCTCCTATACATTCCCGCGTATCATCCGCCCTTTTTCGACAATACTTCTTTCAGACAATGCCCGCATTCTCTCTGTTCGGCATTGTCTCAAACGGCCATGCGCCGTAAACGAAAGGGGCTATCATATATGAAACGACTGAAACGCTTACTGAGCGGTGCAATCCTCGGTCTTTCCCTTCTGACGCCATTGCATTCCAACGCGCTGGGCTATGGACAGGGAACACAGTGCGATGCCGATCACTGTCCGATTGGTGCCAGAGAATTTCAGGAGCTTTACGGTGATTACGGTGTTTACACCCTATCCCCCGACAAAAACCGCATCCTCCTCACATTCGATCAGGGCTATGAAAATGGATATACCGCTAGTATCCTCGATACCCTCAAGGAAAAAAATGCAACCGCAATCTTTTTCCTGACGGGAGATTATGCGAAACGAGAGCCGGAACTGGTCAGACGAATGGTCGCCGAGGGTCATGTGCTGGGAAATCACGGAATGACGCACGCCGCCCTCCCAACACTAACGCCATCCCAACTGGAAGATGAGCTGATGTCCCTCCATGACTATGTACTGGAACACTATGATTATGAGATGCAGTATTTTCGTCCGCCCTGCGGAGAGTATGATGAAACAACACTCTCGCTGATACAAGGGCTTGGTTATCAGACGGTGTTCTGGAGCTATGCATATGTGGACTGGAACCCCGATGCACAGCCCGAACCCGATTCCGCTCTGACCGGTCTGACACAAGCAGCACATGGGGGCGGAATCTATCTCCTCCATTCTGTTTCCAAAACCAATGCCGCGGTGCTGGGCGATCTCATCGACAATCTTCGAGATCAGGGATATCAGGTTTAATCCCATTCTCAATCTCGCAGATTCCGGACAAAGAAAAACTGACTTCGAGCTTTCTTCGAAGTCAGTTTTCTTCCATTATTCATTCCGATATTGCTTCCAGAGTATTTCAAACCACGGATCAGTCCGTATCTCCGCTGTCTGGATCGAACTTTGCAGCTGGCGCATCCGCATAAAATCCATCGCCATCTTTTTCATCGTGTTAATATAGTGCTCGCTGATACCAAGCGACGAATACATCTGATCCAGCAATTGGTAATCCTCCGGATATTTCTCGTAAAACCACAAGTTTACACCGCATTCATCTGACATTCCGACGCTTTGCTTATGAATCACCATATCCGAAATCGCGCGCTTTACATCATCGGAATGTGCGGTCTTGAGCCGATCCACGATATCCCCCAGATCAACCAGATCATATTCTTCTTCGCCCAGATCCAATGCCTCGGAACGAATATTATAAATCACCTGCTGTCCCTGTGATTGTGCAAGCTTCATCACATCATTGATATACAGATAGACCGATTCCATCAGCGGCTGCGCATAATCCAGATCATATGCTGCCAGTACCGCCGGTATCGGACCGCCCATCTGCTGATTATATCCGACCATATCATCGACAATTTCTTTCACAAGCTCCTCTGTCGGAATTGCGACATCCTTTGCCCAGCTCGTCAGAAAATCCTTATAATACCATCCATATCCGCTTTCCGTTTCTTCGGATGCGACCATATAATCTGCATAATCCCGAATCGCATATGCGACTTCCGCAGACCCCATCAGACAGCAATCAAAGCCGATGAAATCAAAATATACGCCGCCTTTTTCCAGCCCCGTACATAATTCCGGAATCGTCAGCAGATCGTCTGCCAACTCGTCATAGCAGCAGCCATAGATCGGCCCCGCGCCATGATCCCAGATAATCAGCCCGTAACGATCCGCAGGATGCTCTTTCACACTCTCGGCAATAAACTGACGGAGTGTTTCCGCATCACCCATATTTTTCGGAGTCTTACTGATCTTCTTTGACGAAACACCGTCACTTCCGATCGTAATCCGATAATTCGCTTCCGCATTCGCATACGAATGATGCCAGTGCTTCGAGCCGCCTGTTTCCAGCACAATTTTCAGATTCTCCGAATGTGTCGCACGCATCATCTCATCCATATCCACAGTCGCTTCCAAAGCCTGTGATTCCAGATCGGAACCACACTGGTAGACCAGCAATACTGCGGATTCGGGAAGCTTGGGATTTAATATTTCATGCTTCAAAAACGTCAGATCTCTTACATCAATTGCGCCGTCAAGATTCCAGTCAGCATTCGAAGTATCCAGATCTATCTCTTCACCGCAAAGGAATGACCGCAGCAGCAGTACATCCGCCTGATCGAGCTGACCGTCCGCATTGCAGTCCCCCAAGAAAATCTTGGATTCTGCATCCACGCGATCATATTCAATACATCCAAAGCTCAGACAAAGCGCGGTGAGAATTCCCAGAATCCTTTTTCCATTCCCAAATAATTGCATTCTTCACCTCTCAGAATCAGATACTTCCATTTCCTCAATATGATTTCGCAAACGGTAAATAAAAACAAGCCCATTGTGTTTCAATGGGCTTGTTCAGATTACCATTTCAATCTTCCCAACGTCCTCCGCCGGTCAGACTGTCGACATAATAGCGCAGAATTGCGGTCGCATCATCAGCATCCATTCGCCCATCCTTGATAATATTCAACAGCGCAAATTCTGTATCGGTCAGATCACATCTGCCCTGCGTCAGCGATACGACATACGCTGTCAGCGCCATACAGGAATCATCCGCGTCAATAATCTGATCCATGTTTCCGTCGCCTTTCATCGCAACAGTCACAAACGAGGATATCGTGTTCGTTTTCAGATATTCCACGATCGCGGCTTTATCGCCGGTATACTGGAAACTCAGCTGAACCGAACCATACTTTCCTTTCTGGAACATCGTTTTCGGCGTATCAACCGGCTTGCACTGGTCTGTGATATTGACCATCATTACTTCATCGCCGGCAACAATTTTCGCGGTAATCGTGAAATCCGACATTGAGAACGATGAATCTGTCGGCTCCCAGTACGCCTTGGTTGAAGTTACGGTGATAATCGAACAGGTCGGAACCGGCGGAATCTTTTCAAATTCTACACGGATGGTCTGATCCTTCAACAGATTATAGAACGTATAGGATGTCTGTTTGCCGACGGACTGATTATTTACGATAACGTCCGAAATTTCATATCCATCTATCGGTGTAAAGGTATATGTAACAGAGGATGAAACCGCATAAATCTGGTCTCCGCTCGGAGAAATCGAGCCGCCGTATCCGCAGCTTGCCGAAATCGTATAGCCTTCCAGCTTTGGAATCGAACGGGTTTGCTTCTGCTTACATCTGGAACAGATTTGCTCTTCCAGTCCTTCTTCCGTGAATGTCGGATCTTTTACAAGCGACCAGTCTCCGTAATTATGACCGAGAGCTGTGATCGAACGTGTTTTCTGATCTCCGCAGCCGCCGCAGGTTTGTGTTTCCACGCCATCCACGGTACAGGTTGCTTCTTTCGTCACTACCCATGCGCCATAGGAATGCCCGGTCGCAGGAATCGTTCGGGTATTGCTCTCCTTGCAGCCGTCGCAGGTTTGTGTCTCCACACCATCCGCAGTACAGGTTGCTTCTTTCGTCACCTCCCATGCACCGAAGGAATGTCCGGTGGCTGGAATGGCTCGCGATTCGGATTTTGTACAGTACTGACAGGTGGAAGTTTCAGTACCATCCTCAGTACAGGTTGCCGGCTTTGTTACCTTCCAGCTGCCCATGATATGGTCGCCGATCGGGATTGTTTCCGTATACTTTTTTCCGCAGGTATTACAGATATAATACCGCTGACCCTCAGACTGACAGGTTGCAATCTTTTCAATCAGCCACTGACCTGAACAGGTATGTGCAACATAGATACCCTCATGGAATTCCAGTCCGGCAGAAGCTGCAAATTGTTCCGCAGCCGAACCCGCCTTACCATATATCGTCACAAAGGTCTGATTACCGGCATATCCGCCGTAAATCAATCCGTTCATGTACATAACATTGGTATAGACCTGACCGAATGCCTGGCTGCCGATGGACGTAACACTGTCCGGAATATTGATAATCGGAAAACAGCTGATATCAAAAGCTTTGGTTCCGATCGTCTGTAAGCCATCATTCAATGTAACAGACTGTAATCCGGTACCGCCAAAAGCATAATCTCCGATAGACGTCACGGTGGATGGAAGCTCGATGGATTCCAGTTTCAGACAGCCATAAAACGCTGATTCTTTAATAAGCTGCAGATTCTTCGGCAATGTAATCTGCTTCAGATTCACACAAAGCCGGAATACTGTTGCATTGATATTTACCATTGAATCGGAAAGATCTACCGATTCCAACGATGAACAGCCGGAAAATGCAGAAGCCCCCACCGCTGTCACCGAATCGGCAAGCCTGACCGATTTCAAAGAAGTATGATCCTTAAACGCGCTGGCGGTGATGGTTGTAACACCATCCTCAACGACGACATTTGTAATTTTATCGGAATACTGTGTCCAGCCCGCAGCCGTTACCGCACCCGATCCTGAGATCGTGAGTGTTCCGTTCGAAAGCGACCAATTCGTACTCGTACCACAGCGTCCTTCTTCGGCATATGCCGTATATGCTGTGGGCACTGTAAACATACAACTCATTGCCATCGTGGCTGCTGTGAAAAAACGCATCATTTTTGACAGGATCTTCATACTTCCATAAGCCCCTTTCATGAGAAATGTTGATATATTTCTTCTCATTATCAGTTATATTATAACATCATTTTGTTTTTTCGTCAATGGTTTTTGTGCAAAATCGGATATGCGCACAACAAAGCAGTTTGTATTTTATTCAAAATGACTATCCATAAGCATAAAAAAACCGATGTCTTACGACATCGGTTTTTTGTTCTTCGTCTTATCTCGCTTGTAGGGATTTCCGCAGCAAGCAAAGTGACACACTTTCTTAACGAAAATAAATCACAGGCAGACGAGATTAGAACTTACGCTTACGTGCTGCTTCAGACTTCTTCTTACGCTTTACGGAAGGCTTCTCATAGTGTTCTCTTTTACGAACTTCTGCGATAACGCCGTCTTTTGCGCAGGAACGCTTGAAACGCTTCAAAGCGGTGTCCAAGGACTCGTTCTTGCCAACGCGAACTTCTGCCACGAATTTTTCCCTCCCTTTGTCCAACGACAGAGGCTTATACATAGAAGCATCGTTTCCGACAACTTCCAAGTAAGCATAGTGTATTGATAACAATTATGATTATACCACAAAGCTTTGAAATTGTCAAGTTGTTTTTGAATTTCCCGATTCATTCATC
>JAFXIC010000072.1 GCA_017533485.1 Oscillospiraceae bacterium | reverse complement strand
TCAATGGTACCATTACCGCCAGTGCGATTGATAATTCCAATTTATTTACGCTTTCGGTCGTCAGCAATCAACCCCAAGACGCAAAAAATATTCTGGATTCCGTAATTCGGAATTATCCGACGGTATCCCAATATGTCATCGGCCATACACAGCTGAATATGATCGAAGCGGCAAGGATGCCGGACGAGCCATACAACCGTATTTCCAATCAACGAACGATTACCATTGGAATCATGCTGGGTATAATGATCTGGTTGGGTATTCTCATGCTTTACGCATTATTCCGCGAAACAATCCAGTCGGAAGAACAAATCCGTACCAAACTGAATGCCGTCAGCTTAGGCTCAATTCCCTTTATCCAGCTCAAGCAAAGAAAATCCAAAACCAATCAGGATATTTCTCTGCGCAACAAGCGTGTTCCGGAAGGATTCAGCGAGGCGATCCGTAAAATATCTCTGCGTCTTTCTAAAATCATGCAGGAAAAAGAGGGGAAAGTCATTGCTGTTACAGGCATCAGTGCAGGAGAAGGCTGTTCTATGACAACCTTGAATCTGGCATACGCCTTCGCGGAAACCGGCCAAAAAGTATTGCTGGTTCGGCAGGAAAAGGAAACCGACAGTGTCACATATGCTGCAGTCGGACTTTCCGAAAAAGAATCCGCACTTGGAAATCTTGCTGATAAAAATGGCATCTCCATTGTCTCCGTCCCGAATAAATTCCGAAATATCCCGCATGGCAAACAGAAAACCGATATTGAAGCATTTCTTTCCGATTATCGCGCGGAATATGATTTGATTCTGATTGACGCAGGCCTTGGAAGCGTCATCAGCGAATCTGCTGCCGCCATTCAGACCGCGGATGTATTTCTCCTGACACTCCGGCAGGATACAACAGCCGCCGCAAAAATTTCCAACTGTATCGGCCAGCTGCTTGAATATGATACTGAATTTGCCGGCTGTATTCTGAATGCCGTTTCGGGCAGTATGCTTGGATATGGCTACGGAAAATATGGCAGCTATCGTTATGCTTCCTATGGATATGGACGGTACGGAAAAAATTACGGCTATGGCAAACGATATGGTTATGGAGCGCCGCAGCAGGTCGATTCGGATGTGAACAACAATGATTGATATTCATGCACATATTCTGCCGGGGATTGATGACGGCCCGACAACAATGCGGGAAGCAGTAGAAATGCTGCGAGCCGCTGAACAAAGCGGTGTTCGGAAAATTGTTGCGACCCCTCATTTCAACCCGATGTACAGATGGTTCAACTATCGTTCCGACCAACTGGATGCACTGTATCAGGAATTATGTCGGGAAGCAAAATCGAATGGTCTTTCCATAGAAATCTATCCTGGAATGGAAATCCGAGCATCGGATGAAGTACCGGAACTTCTTTCTGCCAATCGACTCCAGCCCTATCATGACACAAGGTATCTGCTCGTGGAATTTGATAACTGGGAATCAGAACAATGGTGTAAAAAGATTTTAAATACATTGGTATCCTCCGGCTTTATACCTGTGATTGCACATCCGGAACGATATGAATTCGTCTTGGATAAACCATGGATGGTTTATGACTGGCTGGAAGCAGGATGTGAAATTCAACTGACCAAAGCAAGTATACTCGGTCGGTTCGGCGGACTGATCCAGGATATATCGAATGATTTTCTCGAACGCGAATGGGTCAGCTTTGTTGCGAGTGACGCACATGGCGTTGATCATCGCACACCGGAAATGAAATCCGCATACGATTTTCTCTCGAAGTATTATTCAAGCGATTATGCAACAAAACTGCTGCACGATAACCCTCAAAAACTGCTTCTTGGACAGCCTTTAGAGAAGGGATGAAAGCGAATGCACTATTTGAAGTTGACAACAATTATATTATTCGTACTCTCCTGTGCCGCATATGGCATATCGGAGTTTGTTTACAAGAAAGATGTGGATACGACACCACCTGTGATTACCGCGGAAATGGATTTACTGGAAGTCAGTGTAAAGGATGACCAGCGTAAGCTTTACGAAGGATTGACCGCAATGGATGACAAAGACGGCGATATCACAGACCGCATTATGATTTCAGGCGAATCTTACTTTATGTCTGCAAATGAATGCAGCATCCGGTATCTTGTCTTTGATGCGGCGCATAATTCCGCAGTCTATAAACGAACCATCCGTTATACGGACTATACACCGCCCCGTTTTTCACTGGATCAGCCGTTGATTTATACGGTCGGAAGCAATATGAAGTTTATGGACGAAATCAAAGCTGCCGATTGCATTGACGGAGATATTACCGGAAAAATCCGTATGCTCTCCAGCAGCATCAGCAACTACATGGAGGGCGTTTATCCGGCAAAATTCGAGGTCATGAACACCCACGGACAAAAAGCTACGGTCGATGTCAATATACTGGTAACCGCCGAATCCTATGAACCGACAGTTCAACTGAAGGAATATATTACTTATGTCAAACAGGGTGCGGATTTTGATCCGTATGCTTTGATTGAACACGCGACCAATCAGGATGGAAAAAAACTGGATCATCATGTTGTTCGCGTAAACGGGATTGTAAAAACCGATACGCCCGGAACATATACGCTGTTCTATTCGACATCTTCGGATGATTCGCTGAAAGGCACCTACCTTTCCGTAGTTGTAGAGGAGGCGCATACATGAAAGACGAAATGACAATCTCATTCAACCATATCAACTTTTATTTCATTATACGCAATATTCTTCGATTTCTATGGATTCCGGTACTTTTGGCTGTCAGCGCATGGCTGCTGCTGACAGCAGGAGAAACGATGCTGTTTCATCCGGAATACCGTTCTTCTGCTATCCTCGTGGTCAGCTCGAAAGGCGGAACGAGTGCTTACTCATCCTTAAAAACAACAAAGGAAATGACACAGGTTTTTGCAGAAGTCTTTCAGAGTGATGTACTGCGCGAGAAGGTCGCAGAGGAACTTGGCGTCAGTAGACTTAACGGCAGCATCTCCACAGAAGTCATACCCGAAACCAATCTGCTGCAGCTGAATGTCACCTCGGACACACCCGAAACATCCTTTAAAACATTGCATTCGATATTAAAGCATTACACAAATGTTTCCGATTATCTGTTCAGCAATGCAGTCTTAGAGCAAATCAAGCCGCCGTCCGTTCCCACAAAGCCTTGCAATCAGTTTATCTCCGAAAGTCAAAAAGCACTGATTTCTGTTGCGGCCGCTTTACTTGGCATAGTAGGTATTTTCCTCCTGACGATCTGGGATGATACGATCCAGACTGCTGCGGCGGCAAAGGATATGATTGACGGAAAGCTCTGCGCCATGATTCCTTATGTCAAGATAAAAAGGCGTTCGCGAAAGAAGGATGCAACCGCTTCGATCCTGATTACCAACCCGAAAACCGATTTTTCTTATATCGAAGCATTCCAGAATTTCAGCACGATGCTTGATCATCGGATGAAGAAGCATCAGCATCAGGTGCTTCTGATCAGCTCATCGCTTGAAAACGAAGGGAAATCGACTGTTTCTGCGAATCTTGCACTGACGCTCGCGGACCGAAACAAGAAAGTTCTGCTGATTGACTGCGATTTTCGAAAGCCGTCTCAGTATAAGATTTTTGACATACACGATCATATCAAGCAGGAATTCAGCGACTACCTTCTTTCCGATAAAAAGAAACAGGAGTATCAGCCTACCAAGTTCAAGTCGATTGATCTGGCACTCAGCAAGAGCAACACCGAAAAGGCAGTAAAGCTTGTCCATTCGGAACGTCTCGCGGAATATATTGAGAAAATGCGTGCGCATTATGATTATATTCTGCTTGACTCCGCACCCATGATTATTTCCGACACAGAAGCGCTGGTAAATCTTTGTGATACCTCGCTGCTGATTGTTCGTCAGGGTTATTCACTGGTCGGCGATATCAACGACTGTCTTGATAAGCTGAATTCGACGCACTCCACCAGAGGTTATCTCCTTAATTACTACCGCACACTCGGAAAAGGTAAAGATCCCAAACACATGATTTCGAACCGGAATCCATCCATTCACCCCACAAATTAAAAAAAGCAACGTCGTTCATCCGGAACGGCGTTGCTTTTTCTTATAGAATCATGATAATGGTGCCAGCACCAGATCGGAAAGCTGAACAGTATGCATTGGCAATGCGCCGTCATTTTCAAAATATCCGAGCTGGAATTTGATATCGGCATTCATATCAATCGGTACGGTAAATGTAAAGCTGTAATGCTGCTTCTGATCGCTCAGGACAATACACTCATCAAGATATCTATGATAAGCATCATCTTCTACCGTTACACGCATTGTTCGGACAGTACTTGCAGCAGTTCGGAACGAGAGCGTATAGGATTGACCGGCGGATAGCATCTGACCGCCATAAATTCCCATAACGCCATACTCCAGGTTTCCAACGGAATGAATGGTAAGTTCGGTTCCGGCGTCCGAATTTTTGAGTTCTGCATCGGAACCTTCAAAATATCCGATTAAACTGGGAGAGGGGAGCTCTGATGGGTAGAATGTATGATTAGACTTTTGGTATACCCGCACATAATCGACCTGCATACATTTCGCACCGTTTTCGAAGATAGAGGGATCCGCATCCACACCATTGACACCATCAAACTGACCGCCGACAGCAAGATTCAGAATAAGGTAGAAATTCTGATTAAACGGAGCAGGAAACGCGCGTCCGGTGCTGTACCATTCGGTTTGTTCGCTGAAACATTCGCCGTCCACAAACCATCGGATTTTGGAAGCATCCCATTCAATACCATAGGTGTGCCATTCTTCAACTGTTGTTCCGTTTTCAAAGAAATAATCCTTTGTCAGATAGGTATTGTTTGGCCAGGTATCACCGAAATGAATGGTACCGCAGATTTGATCCGGTTTGCTGCCCCAGCCTTCCATAATATCAATTTCACCCGACGCAGCCCATTTTCCGTAAACTGTATCCTCCGGCAGCATCCAGATTGCAGGCCAGAGTGATTTCCCGCTGTCCATGCGTGCACGCACTTCAATTTTTCCGCCGCAGAAAGAAAATTTATGCTTTGTGGAGAGACGGGACGAGGTATAATCATAAGCGCCTTGTACGGCATCGGTATAGGATTCTTTTTTCGCTGAAATTGTCAAAAGCCCGTCAGAAAGTGATGTATTTTGATCGGTATAAAATTGTTTTTCGTTATTTCCCCAGCCATAGCTTTCCAAGGCCCCTGATTCATTCAGCAGCCAGTTTCCGAGGTCATATCCCCATTTTTCCGTATCCAGCTGTTCGCCGTCAAATTCATCAGCCCAGATCAGCTTCCATTCTTGATCGGCATTCGCAAGTACATTTCGTTTCAGTAATGTGAAGTCTGCGGCATTCAAAATTCCGTTTTCGTCCGCATCATATGCAGATGGATTTTCCAGAACCTGATTTCCCCCCAGGAGAAACTGATGAAAATCACGCAGATTCGTTGTGGAATCTACGGCGTAAGTATACGGCTCCGGCTGACAGCAGAATAAGAGCAGTGCGATAAGGAAAGCAAGCTTTTTACGTGGATGTGCCATATAGGATTCTCCTTTTTCATCGTCTGAATATCGCTTTCATTATATCGGAAAAGCAGGCGTTTTGTCAAGCGATCATTGGGACATTCTCAGAAATTCCCACTTGACAAACAAATGTTCGTCTGGTATAATAAGTATATCAGCATTGGATATCTTAGCGTTAGGAGGGGAATTTATGCAGCACACTTATATTGCAATCGACTTGAAATCGTTTTATGCATCCGTAGAGTGTATTGCACGGAATCTAGACCCCTTGACGACCAATCTGGTTGTGGCGGATGCAGAACGCACAGAAAAAACCATATGTCTCGCGGTAACACCTTCGCTGAAAGCCGCAGGTGTCTCCGGACGGCCGCGTTTATTTGAAGTAATCGAAACTGTTTCACATATCAACCAGTACAGACGTTCCAAAGCTCCCGACAATCAATTTTGCGGAACATCCTGTGATGCCGGTGAATTGGAAAAAAATCCCGCGCTTGCACTGGATTATATTGTTGCCCCTCCACAGATGGCACGATATATGGAAATCAGCACACAGATCTATCATATATACCTGCGGTATATTGCGCCGGAGGATATCCATATCTATTCGGTGGACGAGGTCATGATCGACGCTACGGGATATCTGGAAACCTATCGTATGACCGCACATGAGCTTACAATGCAAATGATACGGGATGTACTGAAAGAAACCGGTATCACCGCAACCGCGGGGATTGGAACCAATTTATATCTTTCGAAAATCGCAATGGATATTCTGGCAAAAAAAATGAAGCCGGATTCGAATGGTGTGCGGATCGCAGAACTGGACGAAATGAAATATCGAAAAATACTCTGGACACATCAGCCGCTGACTGATTTCTGGCGAATCGGAAAAGGAACGGCAAAAAAATTAGCGGCACATTATATTTTTACGATGGGGGATATTGCAAGGCAATCCGAACTGAAGGAAGAATTGCTTTATAAGCTGTTCGGTGTCGGCGCAGAACTGTTGATTGACCATGCATGGGGCTGGGAACCATGTACGATGGAAGATATCAAGTCCTATCGTCCGCTTGTGCATAGTCTCAGCAGAGGACAGGTATTATCGGAAGCATATTCCTATGAAAAAGGAAAACTGATTATCCGTGAGATGACCGAATTGCTGGTATTGGAGCTGATATCATCGGAGCTTCTGACCGATCAGATTGTGCTGACTGTCGGATATGATCATAAGGGAATTCCGGAAAACTATCCGGGCGAGATGACCAAAGACGCTTATGGACGTTTTATCCCAAAACCGGCACATGGTTCTTATCATTTCGAACGATATACCGATTCTGCCAAACAGATTGTAACCGCTATGATACAGCTATACGAACGGATTGTACATCCGAATTTGCAGGTTCGGAGAATGTGTATTGCCGCCAACCATGTTGTATATGAAACTGATATTTCCGATGCCGCCTGTATGCAGCTGACGCTGTTCGGAGAAGAAGAGAATTCTGAAATGGAAAAGAAGGAAAAATCTTTACAGAAAGCGATCGTCAATCTGCAAAGCCGTTACGGCAAAAATGCGGTGCTGAAGGGGATGAATCTGAAGGAGGGGGCGACAACCATCATCCGCAACAGTCAGGTAGGCGGTCATCGTGCCTGAAAAGGAGGAAAAGACATGGACTATTCTGATATTATCGAACACCCGCATCATGTTTCGACACAGAGAAGACGGATGACAAGCCGAGAACGCGCCTCGCAATTTCTGGCATTCCGTGCACTGGAAGGATTTGAAGACGCACTGGCGGAAGCCGTCAGAGTACGCGCTGCTACCTATGAACAGAATCAGAACGATTATCGGGAAGAATTTTAATATGAATCAAACAGCACGCTGTCCTCATATCGGATACAGCGTGCTGTTTTTTAAAATTCATCTGCGCTTTTTCTTTTTTCGGGATTTGGATTTATTCTGGGACTGGACGGGTGCCGCAGGAACCTTTGGCGTCACGGGCGCAGGTGCTTTTTCTGCTGTCTCAGGGTTTATGTCCGGATCCGTTTCCGGTTCCGAAACAGGTTTTCTATTCTCCTCAGGATCAAAAGCAGGTGCATTTGCCGGTACCGGCTTCTGGTCAATAATTTCTTTGAGAAGTGTATAGAGGATTGCGGCAACCGGAACAGCAAAGAAGATACCGCCAATTCCACCGAAGCTGCCGCCGAGAATTACCGAAAGCAATACAATCAATCCGGGGAGCTGAAGCGAATTACCAACAACCTTCGGATAGATAAACTGACCTTCGAGCTGCTGCAATACAACAATGAATACGACAAACCACAGTACACGATCCGGTGCGTCCACCAGTATCAGGAGTGCACCGACACCGCCGCCGATCCATGCGCCGAAAATCGGGATCAATGCCGTAATACCGGTGAGGATACCGATGGTACCGGCATAGGGGAATCCGAAAATTGTCAGTCCGATTGTACACAGCGATGCAATAATGATAGCTTCCACGAACTGTCCGGTCAGAAAGCTTGCAAAGGATCGATTGGTGAGGTTCAGAATTTTAAACGCACGCTTCTGATAATTTTGCGGAACAATCAGAAGCAGAAGCTTTTTCAGTACATACAGGAAACGGTTCTTCTTTGCCAGAATATAAACCGCAATAATCAGTCCGAGAATGACATTCGTAAACGTGGAGATTACCGATGCCGTTGCAGTAAAGGCTGTACCGAGAAGCGTTTCATATCTTCCGTCCATAAAATCGGTCACAAATTTTAAAAGCTCTGTCCAGTCGAGATTAAACTGATTGATTTGAGTAATCAGCGTTTCGGGCGCATTGTATTCCACAAGCTTTGCATTGATCCAATCGAAAACCTGCGCGGTACTGCTCGGCATCTTTTCAATCAGTGTATTGACTGCGGTAGTAATCTGGGGGATAATCAGGAAGATGATTGCAGCAATCATGGCTGCTGCGACAAGGAACGTAGAGAATGCACAAAGCGCTGTACATAATTTCCGTTTCCATACAACTTCCGATCGATCCAGGCGATAAAACACCTTGTTCCGGAAGATATTCATGAACAGATTGATAATGAACGCAATTCCGACGCCATACGCCAGCGGTTCCATCACTGTAAAAAACGATGCGAGCATCCCGCGTACAACACTTAAATTCTGCATCGCGACATAGAGTATGATTGCATAGGTAATCAGCAGAAAATAAAATTTAATGGGTTTTTCTGTTTTCTTCATAATCGAGACCTTCCATTAGTCATGATGGGAAAGAAGCTGTGGTGCTTCCGTATTCTGGATTCGCTGGTAAGCCGCGAGATAGAGCTGCTCCTGCGAGGGGAGTACGTCATCTTTCGGCTGCGGATGCACATAGCTTCCGTCTGCAAGACGAATTCGTGCTTTCACGGGATCATTGAACTGGAGGGAGAATTCCTCACAGATTCTCCGACGAATTGCCGCATCCCGGATCGGCGCACAGATTTCCACACGTTTTTTTGTGTTTCGCGGCATAAAATCTGCCGAACCGATATACACAGCACGACGTTCCTCTGTTCCGAACAGGTAAACACGGCTATGTTCGAGATATCTTCCGACAATGCTGCGGATTTCAATATTTTCGGTCAGCTCCGGTACATTCGGCAGCAGACAGCAGATTCCACGGATCAACAGTTCAATCTTCACACCTGCCTGAGATGCTTCGATGAGCTTCTGAATGATCGTTTTGTCGCAGAGTCCGTTCATTTTCAAGCCGATATATGCCGGTTTACCAGCCTTGGCAAATGCAATTTCCTCATGGATATGCTCAATCACACGCGGGCGAAGCCCAAGCGGTGCTGCAAGGAGATACTCCATCGGTTTCGGGATTTCATTGTTTCGCAGGGCTTCAAAGACTTTTCCTGCTTCTTCGCCCAGCACCGGATCCGCAGTCATCAGACAATAATCCGTATAAATTGCAGCCGTTTTTTCATTATAATTTCCGGTACCGACCTGTACAAAGGTTTCGATTTTACCGCGCATTTTCCGTGTAATACGAAGGAGCTTGGAATGAACCTTATAATCCGACGGTCCGTATATGACATGAACACCTGCACGTTCCAGGACTTTTGACCATGCGATATTGCCTTCTTCATCAAAGCGGGCACGAAGTTCTGTCAGAGCAGTCACCTGCTTTCCGCGGCCTGCCGCCTCACAAAGTGCTGCGATCACGCGACTGTCCCGCGTCATGCGGTAGAGTGTGATTTCGATGCTGATTACAGCAGGGTCATCGGCAGCTTCATCCAGCAATCGCAGGAAAGGACGGATGCTTTCATATGGATACGAGAGGAGCAAATCCTGCTTGCGGATCTGCGTAAACATCAAGCGATTTTCAGCTACTTGCGAAGATTTCTGCGGTACAAGCCTTGGGTAGACCAACGATGGATTCGGAACTAAGTCCTTGCATTCGAATACAAACGACAAATCAAGCGGCGCTTTCGCATATAGTACCTGCTGCTTGGAAATACCGAGCTTTTTACAGAGATAATCTACCGCAGGTTCGTAGAATGTTTCGGAAAGCTCCATTCTCACAACAGGAAGACGCTTGCGTTCCTGAAGCATTGTTTCCATATCGGTACGATAATCTCCGGTTCGGAGGTCGCCGAGATCATCCAATAAGATTGCGGCAGAACGAGTGACGCGGAGAATGGTGCTGTCAATGACTTTGGAATTACCGAATAGCGTGTGTGCATACGCCAATATCACATCTTCCGCAAGTATAAATCTTCCGTTGCCGAGCCGAAGCATTCTGGCGTACTGATCGGCGACCGAAAGTATACCCATACGGATACCGGTTCTCGATTCGAGGCGGAGGACAATATAGAGATTTCTGTCACGCAGAAATGGGAAAGACTTCCCTTTATCCACGACAACCGGCATTGCCAGCGGCCGGATTTCTCGTTTAAACCATTCACTCATTAAGTTTCTGTCAGCAGAAGTCGCGGTATGAATCGTCACCTGTTCGAGACCATAGGGACGCAGCGCTGAAAGAATCTGGTGATAGGCGGCGTCTCGGACCGGACCGAGTGTACGAACAGTATCAAAAATCGCTTGGAGCTGCGCTTTGGGCGTCAGATTGGTAAAGGGATCTTTTTTCTTCGGTTCCTCCGAACATACTCGCAGCAGCTTCCCGACACGTACACGGAAGAATTCATCCAGATTGGATTGGAAAATTGCAGTAAACGCGAGGCGTTCCAATAACGGCACAGAAGGATCCTGTGCTTCTTCAAGCACTCTCTGGTTAAAAGAAAGCCAGGAAAGCTCTCTGTTTTCAAATACTTGCTGTTGCAGGTGCTGCATAATGTCTCACTCCTTTTCGATGGAAAAATCATGACAGTAGATATCATTATTATACACGCTTTTGCCAAAAACGTCAAGTCAAATCGACAATTTTCAAAGGCATGAAATCGAATGGAGCGAAGCGTGAATTTTGCTTGACAAAGTATACGATCTATGGTATGATTTTAGTATGTGGCATTCTTTGCTTCAATAGAAAAAAGAGGAGGAAATATCTGTGCTGAGTGATATTGAAATCGCACAATCTATTCCGATGCAGCCGATTACTCGTATTGCGGAAACTGCAAATATTGCAGATGATTATCTGGAGCAGTACGGCAAGTATAAGGCGAAAATTGATCTGTCTCTGTTAAAGGACAGTCAGAAGCCGGATGGAAAACTGATTCTTGTAACAGCAATTACACCAACCCCGGCAGGGGAGGGCAAAACAACCACGACAATCGGTCTTGCGGATGGCCTTCGCAGAATCGGTAAAAATGTAATGGTTGCACTTCGTGAACCGTCGTTAGGACCGGTCTTCGGTATCAAAGGCGGTGCAGCAGGCGGTGGTTATGCACAAGTCGTACCGATGGAGGATATCAATCTCCATTTCACCGGAGACTTTCACGCAATCGGCGCTGCAAATAATTTGCTGGCTGCCATGCTCGATAACCATATCTATCAGGGCAATGCACTGAATATCGACCCTCGCAGAATTACATGGAAACGCTGTGTTGATATGAACGATCGCCAGCTCCGTTTTGTCGCGGATGGGCTGGGCGGACGGATCAACGGTGTACCGCGTGAGGATGGTTATGATATTACGGTTGCATCCGAAATCATGGCTGTATTCTGTCTTGCAACCTCCGTGGAGGATCTGAAAGCACGCCTTTCCCGTATCGTTGTCGCCTATACCTATGACGATCAGCCCGTGACCGCAGGTCAGCTCAATGCTGTTGGTGCAATGGCGGCGCTGCTCAAGGACGCACTCAAGCCCAATCTGGTACAAACGCTCGAAGGTACGCCAGCTCTGGTACACGGCGGTCCGTTCGCAAATATCGCTCACGGCTGTAATTCCGTTCTGGCAACCAGAATGGCAATGAAACTTGGTGATTATGCTGTTACGGAAGCAGGGTTCGGCGCAGATCTGGGTGCAGAGAAATTCTTGGATATTAAGTGCCGTATGGCAGGGCTCACTCCTTCCGCAGTTGTAATTGTTGCAACAGTCCGTGCGCTGAAAATGCATGGCGGACTTTCGAAGGCTGAACTGGGTGAAGAAAACCTGAACGCACTGGAAGCCGGTATTCCGAACCTTCTGCGTCATGTTTCCAACATCAAGGATGTCTATCAGCTCCCGTCTGTCGTAGCGATCAACCGTTTCCCGACAGATACCGACGCTGAAATTGAGCTGATTATTCAAAAGTGCAGGGAGCTTGGCGTCAATGTCGTTCTTTCTACCGTTTGGGCAGAAGGCGGCAAGGGCGGTGAAAATCTTGCCAAAGAGGTTGTACGTCTTTGCGAAGAAGAAAAGGGTAACTTCACATATTCTTACGATCTCGATCTTTCCATTGAGGATAAAATCCGTTCGGTAGTACAGAAAGTATATCGTGGAGATGATATCAATATCCTTCCAACCGCACAGAAGCAGATTGACCGGCTGACAGAGCTTGGATTTGATAAGCTGCCGATCTGTGTCGCGAAAACACAATACAGCTTTACGGATGACAAGGGAATTCCCGGTGCGCCGGAACATTTTACTGTCACCATTAAAAATGTAAAAGTATCTGCCGGTGCCGGCTTCGTGGTTGTGCTGACCGGAGATATTATGACGATGCCGGGGCTTCCGAAAGTACCGGCAGCAGAAAAAATTGATGTCGATGCGGACGGAAAAATTTCCGGTCTGTTCTGACAAAATATAAAAAAGGGGAGTATTTGAAATATGACAGGTACATTGGTTGCAATTTTTGGTACCATCATCGTGTACTTGAGCGGCATGATGATAATTGGTATTATCTATTCCAAGAAAAACAAGGATGTCAGCGATTTTTATCTCGGCGGCAGAAAACTCGGTCCGCTGGTTGCGGCAATGAGTGCCGAAGCATCCGATATGAGCAGCTGGCTGCTCATGGGTCTTCCCGGTGTTGCATATCTGACCGGCGGCGCAGAAGCCGGCTGGACAGCAATCGGTCTTGCAATCGGTACTTATCTGAACTGGCTGATTGTTGCAAAGCGTCTCCGTATTTATTCTCAGAAAACAAATTCTTTAACGATTCCGGAATTCTTCTCGAACCGTTATCATGACAGCAACAATATCTTAAAGGGTATTTCTGCGGTAATTATTCTTGTATTCTTCGTACCGTATACCGCATCCGGTTTTTCTGCGTGCGGAAAGCTCTTCGAAACACTGTTCGATACCGATTATCATATCGCTATGCTCATCAGTGCGGCAGTTATCATTATCTACACCTGCTCGGGCGGTTTCCTTGCGGCAAGCTTCACGGACTTCATCCAGAGTATTGTTATGACATTCTCGCTGATTGCAATTCTGGTTTTCGGTGTTTCAAAAGCCGGCGGTATGGACAATGTCATTGAAAACGCAAAATCTCTTGCCGGCTATTTCTCTCTGAGCGATATTCACAATGTAGAAACCGGCGCAGCCGATCACTACTCTACGCTGACCATCGCTTCGCTTCTGGCATGGGGTCTTGGTTACTTTGGTATGCCTCACGTTCTGCTCCGATTCATGGCAACAGAGAATGAAAACAAGCTGAAGATCTCCCGCCGCATTGCTACTGTCTGGGTTATCATTTCGATGGCTGTTGCAGTATTTATCGGATTTATCGGCAATGCACTGACTGCCGGCGGTATCATCGAAAAGCTTGATGGTTCGAATTCCGAGCGTATTATCATCAAGATTTCGATGTACATGAGCGAACACAGCATTTTCCTCGCAATTATTGCAGGTCTTGTATTCGCCGGAATTCTCGCCTGCACAATGTCTACCTCCGATTCCCAGCTCCTTGCCGCGTCTTCCAGTATGTCTGAGGATTTGCTCAAGGGCGTCTTCAAGATGAAGCTTTCGGATAAGACTTCTATGCTCGTTGCCAGAGGCGCATTGATTGTGATTGCAGTCCTCGGCGTAGTTCTTGCATGGAATCCGGACAGCTCCGTATTCCGCGTTGTTTCCTTTGCATGGGCAGGATTCGGTGCAACCTTCGGTCCTGTTATGCTTGCGGCATTGTTCTGGAAGCGTTCGAACCGTTATGGTGCAATGGCTGGTATGCTTGTCGGCGGCATTACAATCTTTGTATGGAAGTTTGGCATTTCCAAGCTTGGCGGCGCATTCGCGATCTACGAACTGCTTCCTGCATTTATTCTTGCAGCCATTGCCATTGTTGTTGTTTCCCTTGTAACAAAACAGCCTGAAAAAGAGATTATTGACGAATATCAGGAAGTCAATGCCCTGATGAAGAAGTAATCGCTGCTTCTCACTGATATCTAAAAAATGCTGTACGGTAAATTCCGTACAGCATTTTTCATTACTTTAGAAATTCCAATAACTGCGGCAAAGCCTTTAATGCCGTTTCTCGTCCCATGTCATATACCTTCTGCATCAGTTCCGGATCATGCGTCATATGCCGGATCGGGAGCGTTTCGGATGGACGAATCACAAAGGCGCGCTGTTCCGTTTCAGCTTTGGCTACATATTTCACCTGCTGATTGTATACGATATGACGGTTCTGCATTGCTTCAATCAGCTTCGGATACTTGCGGTATTTGAGTTTAATGAGCGGCATCATAGAATTCGGGGACTTGACATAGTGTTCGGGCTGTGTTAAAACGACAACATTTCGTTTATAGCCTGCATTTTCAAAATATTCGAGCGGAATCGAATCGGAAATACCGCCGTCCAGCATTGCGATATGATCCACCGTTACAATTCTGGATGCGAGCGGCATAGATGAAGAAGCACGAATCCATTCATACGCATCATAATTGATTTCGCTGCAGAGATGATAAACCGGTTTTCCTGTATGAATATCGGTACTGACGATTGTAAACTCCATCGGGTTTTCAGCAAATGCTTGCGTATCGAAAACATCCAATTTTTCGGGAAGCGTATGATAACAGAATTTTCCGCCGAAAAAATCTCCCGTTGTTAAAAACGAGCGGAGACTGCAAAAACGCGGTTCTTTTGCAAACCGTTTGCAGTAACGCAGTGCTCTTCCGATCTGGAGCGATTTATAATTGCACCCAAAGGCAGCACCGGCGGATACACCGATCATACCGTCATATTTAATATGATGTTCCAGCATGACATCAATCACGCCGGATGTAAAGAGACCGCGCATTGCGCCGCCTTCCAGTACCAATCCAGTTTTTTGCACAGTTGCACAAACCTTTCTTTATTTTTTCCAAGTCGATGGTGTAAACAAAAGCAGAATCGGGAAAATTTCCAGTCTGCCTACCAGCATATCGAAGATCAGGACAATTTTTGAAGATGTAGAGAATACGCTGAAATTCGAAATCGGCCCAACCATTTCCAAGCCCGGTCCGACATTGTTGAGTGTTGTAGACGCGGCTGTGAAATTTGTAATTAAATCATGTCCGTCAAAAGATAGTAAAAACGTCGAAATTATCAGAATCAACACATAACAAATCAAGAACACATGAACTGAGCGGACAATTTCGTGTTCAACCTGACGTCCATCCACTTTGATTTTTTTGACTTGTCTTGGGTGGATGAGGATCTGAAGCTCCTTGATCATGCTCTGGAACAGGATGATTATACGAGAAATTTTAAATCCGCCGCACGTACTTCCGGCACATGCGCCTATCAGCATTAACAAGAGAATAACGCTTCTGGAAACCTCAGGCCATGCATTAAAATCCACAGTTGAAAAGCCTGTTGTTGACATGATTGTACCGACTGTAAATACGCTGTGCTTCAGAGCCTCGGCATTTCCAGAATAGAGAGACCGTGTATTCAAGAATATAATTACAGAAGCAAGAATGCTCAACCCAAAAAATACTTTTATTTCCGAATTCAACGCTTCCTTGAACTTTCCGCGGAGCAATAAATAGAACGATGTAAAATTCACGGAGAATAAAAACATGAATACCGTTACCACAATCTGGGTATAGGAAGAAAATCCGCCGATACTATTATTTTTTACGCCGAATCCGCCGGTTCCCGCAGTTGCTACCGCAGTATTGATCGCTTCAAATATATTCATGTCTCCTGCGGCAAGGAGAATAAACTCCAATACCGTCAGTGCAAGATACATCGAGTAGAGGATCAGTGCGGTTGTTTTAATTCGGGGAACAAGCTTCCCGACAGAAGGTCCGGGGCTTTCCGCTTTCATGATATACATATTCTGACCGCCGGAGAGGGGAATAAACGCCATAATAAAGACCAGAACGCCCATTCCGCCGAACCAATGCGTAAAGCTTCGCCACATCAGGATAGATTTCGGAAGACTTTCGACATCCCCCAGAATGGTAGCACCGGTCGTTGTAAAACCGGATACTGATTCGAACAGTGCGTCAATGAACGACGGAATCGCACCGGAAATAACGAACGGGAGCGCACCGCAGATACTCAGCAGTATCCAGCTGAATGCAACAATCAGATAGCCTTCTCTGGCAAACATGGTTTTGGTCTTCGGACGACAGAGCTTTGATGTCAGAATACCGATCCCGATACAGAACAATGCAACGCCGATAAAAACGGATAATTCCGATTCTCCGTAAATCGCAGCAGTCAGAATCGGTGCTGCCATAAAGATTCCCTCGAACATCAGAAGCATTCCGAGAACATAGCCTACCATTCTATAATTCATGTGCAGCCCTTTCTCTTAAAGCAGGATATCGGTAATGTCATTGAGACCGAGATGCGTAGAAACAATTACTACCGCATCACCTTTTTCGATGACATCATTACCGCGAGGGATAATTACTTTTCTTCCTCGCATGATTGCCGCAATCAGGACATTATCCTTAAAATTGAGCTGCGAGAGGGGTTTTCCGATAATTTCGTTGCAGTCCTTGATGATAAATTCCGCAGCTTCCACCTTGCCCTTGATGACCTGATAGAGTGTTTCGACATTACTGCCGATCGTATTCCGCATCGCACGGACATATCGGACAATGGATTCAGACGTGATATTTTTCGGATAGATAATCGAATCGAGATCCAGATGTCGGATCACAGAATCGAAATCAATCCGATTGACTTTTGTGACAAGCTTCCCTTCTGTCATGGATTTTGCAAACAGCGACAGAAGAATATTTTCCTCGTCTAAGTTGGTCAGCGCAACAAAAGCACCGGTAGTTTCGATATTTTCCTGCATCAAAACGTCCTTATCCGCCGCGTCTCCATGGATGATGGAAACACCCTGAAGCGATTCGGAGAGTTCTTCACAGCGTGCAGCATCTTTTTCGATAATCTTCACAGATGTACCGGAACGCTGAAGAAGCCCACAAAGATAATGTGCGATATCTCCGCCGCCGACAATCATGACATCTTTGACCGGAACTGCGCGATACTTGATTTTCTTAAAGAAAGCGTATGCGTTATTCGGCGAAGCAATCATCGAAATTACGTCTTTTTCCATGAATGTGAAATCACCGTTCGCAATATATGCGTCATCATCGCGCTCAATGGTACAGATCAAGACATCACAATGAAGCTTTGTTGAGATTTCCTTGACCGCACAGCCTACAAGGGGGGAATTTTCGGGAAGTCTGAATTTCAGCAGTTCTACCTTTCCCTTTGCAAAGGTATCAATTTTCATTGCAGACGGGAATTGGAGAACACGCGCGATTTCTGCCGCAGCAGCATATTCGGGGTTGATTACCATCGCCAGACCTAGTTCCTGTTTAAGGTAGGAAGCCTCCATGCTGTACTGCGGACTTCTGACACGCGCAATTGTCTGGCAATTACCGGCTTTTTTCGCAATAATACAGCAAAGCAGGTTCAGCTCATCCGAGCCTGTAACAGCAATCAGGAGATCCGCGGAATCAATCCCTGCCTCCAGAAGTGTGGTATGCGTTGCACCGTTTCCGCAGACGCCCATACAATCATAGCGGTCAGTGATTTCCCGTACCTTCGAATGCAGCAAATCAACAACAGTTATATTATTGTCTTCTTCGCCAAGCTGCTCGACAAGTGCCTGACCGACCTTACCGCAGCCCACAATGATAATTTCCATACGCTAAAAGCTGAATTACGTATTCAGCCTGACTCCTTTGGTCTGTAATATTTCAGCAATTTGCATGATTGCCGATCCTATATAATATACACTATTTTTTGACGAAAGTCAACTCTCAAAAGCATTCGAAAGCGTGATAAATTCCATATTTTTCTTATCATTTCTAATACTTGCACAAAATTCCTGAAAAAAATAAAGATTCCGCCCCTTCTGTCAGCAGGGGAGCGAAATCTTTATTGGATCCATTAATAGGGTGCTTTCATTTCTGTTTCCGCTTTTGCAACAGCTTCTTCAAGCGTCATGCCGTAAAAATCGGATGCACGGAAACATCTTCCGGATTGTTTATCCGAAACAAAGGCACCGACAATGACGCCGGGAATTGCACTTTCCGGCGCGTTGGGTGCATTCGGACCACCGAGATCTGTTCTGCACCAGCCGGGATCTGTCAGATTAATTGTAACATCGGTACCGTTCATTTTCGAACCAATATCAATCGTGATCTTATCAAGCCCTGCTTTGCTCGCGGAATATCCGGCCTGTTCGGGTTCGAGCGCAATTCCGCTTGTAGTATTGACAATTCTTCCAAATCCGTTCGCGATCATTTTCGGCAGGAAATGGTAGCAAATCATCATAGGTGCAATTGTATTGATCTGGAAGCTCGTTGTATAATCGCTGATGGGTGTGGTGAAATAATCTGTGCGATATGCGATCTGGACGCCGGCATTATTAAGGACGATATCGACCTGTATGCCCTTTGCATCAATCTCGGCAAGTGCTGCTTCAACAGATGACGGATCCGCAAGATCTGCGGCAATCCCGAAGCAGGAAATCGGTAAATCAGAAAATTCCTCGATCAGCGGTGCGGTATGCTCCAGAGATCGGCTCCAAAGTATCAAATTACAGCCGCGTGCCGCAAGTTCCTTCGCCGCAAGCTTTCCAATGCCACGGCTTGCGCCGGTAATCAGTGCCCATTTACCCTGAATAGAAATCATAATAAATATCCTCCTTAAATTCCCTGAACCTTCATGCGATTGCATGAAGACAGAATAATTATACCATATCTGCTCAGAAAAAACTAGTATTTTCCTATACGCTTCCATGTAAAAATCCATTTTCTTTTAAAAAGGGAATGGCTTTGTTGACAAAAATACGATTCTGTGGTATAATAAACACGTATCGTTTGAAAAAACCTCGGATGGTGCAGACATTTACCATGTAAAGGAGAAATAACCATGAGTAAAAATGATATTGCAGCAATTTGGAGCGACCGCAAGCGTATTATTTTCGGCTTGCCGTGGAGCTTTACAAAATATTTTCTGACGGAAACTAAATTTATTACGAGAGTCGGACTGTTAAGTCTGGACGAAGATGAATTTGACCTTTATAAGGTAACAGATAAAAAACTGCTGCTCCCGTTCTGGCAGCGCATTGTCGGATGCGGTTCGATTCTGATTCATGTCCGTGATACCGATACGCCGACCAAGGAAATCCGCTGTGTCAAGAATCCGCGCGAAGTCCTTGCATTGCTGGATGAACAGATCGAAGCCCAGCGTGATCGCTATAATACACGCGGACGCGATCTCTATGGCAACAGATTGTCGCATCACCACATGAATCATGACTGTGACGATTCTGACAATTACGATGATGAAGTATAATTCATGCCTGACAGAACATTTTTGAAATAGAAAGGAATGTCACAGACCAATGCTTGAATTTCTGACGGAAAAACAATCCGCCTGGGATCGTTTGAAAAATGAAACCCGACCGATTTATCTCTATGGAATGGGGGATGGCGCGGTTCGAATTCTTTCGGCTATGCGCACCTACCAGATCTCGGTCGCCGGTATTTTTGCAAGTGACGAATTTGTTCGCGGACATGATTTTGCCGGATATCACGTACAGAAGCTCTCCGATATCGAAGCGCAATGCGATGATTTCGTGATTGTACTTGCCTTTGCGGTGTGTCAGCCTGCAATGGTAGAAAAAATGCAGCAGCTCGCCAAACGACATCCGCTGATTGTGCCGGATGTTCCCGTTGTCGGCGGGGGATTGTTTACGAGAGAATATTGTGAAGAACACGCCGAACAAATCCACTCGGTGTATATGATGCTTGCGGACGAACATTCACGCCGTATCTACGCCAATATTCTGAATTTCAAGATCAGCGGCAATCCGGATTATCTGATGGATATCATTGATACGAAGGATGATATCTGGAACCATGTCATTTGTCCGACAAATCATGAAAGCTTTGTAGATCTTGGTGCGTATAACGGTGACAGTATCCGCGAACTGCTGGATTATACACGCGGCAAATTCCATCGGATTCTTGCAGTCGAACCGGATCGCAAAAATTATAAAAAGCTTGCAAAATTCGTAGGGGATACCCCGTCGGTGAAATGCTATCAGTGTGCGGCATGGTGTGTGGATACAGAACTTCCGTTTGCAAATAAAGCCGGAAGACAATCTGCAATCTCTGCAGATGGCGCTGTAATTCCTGCACGTTCTGTTGATAATCTTCTTGCCGGTCATCCGGTTACGCTTCTGAAAATGGACGTAGAGGGTGCAGAACGCGAAGCAATCTGGGGTGCAAGCCGTTCGATTGCCAGATTCAATCCTAAGCTGATGATTTCACTGTATCATAGAAACGAAGATATCTTTGAGCTGCCGCTTCTCGTAAAAAGCATCAATCCCAAATATAAACTCTATATCCGCCATCAGCTGTATATTCCCGCATGGGAAACCAATCTCTATGCAATTTGCGATGATCCGAACGGTTATTCATCAATGGGCGAAAGCTGAACAGACCCGAATAGAAAAAGAGCATCTCCGATACCAGAGATGCTCTTTTGTTGCATGGGAAGAATTAGTGCGACCGTTTATTACGTGCACTCTTTTCATTTGCCTTTTTCGCCATTTCTTCGGGCGTATCCATCTGTGTGCTTGAATCGCCGGAAATCGGCGGGTTATTCCACACAGAATTATTCTTAGAGTTTTTCTTGGACATAATTCATCGCTCCAATCATCTCGTTCATTCGAAGCACTCCATCATGCTTCGCTTATAGTTTCTTCGAAAAATTATAAAATATTCAAAAACAGGCTTGACAAATTGCGTGTAATGCGTTCTGTGTATTGCTGTGGCTCTCCTATGGGGGGCTACAGCTTTTTATTTTGCTTTTCTATTTTTTAAATCGTTTGATCTCGGGGGGAGCATTATTATTTTGAATCCGGCTTTAAAAAATAATACTCCTTAATTGCATCTAATAACAGTTTGGTGCAATTCAAACAATACTTTAATCTACTAAAACACCCCGCTTATTTTCGCAGTATTGTGAATTTCGCGCCTATCAAGATTCAAAAGCCGAATAATTGTTAAACTAAAGTCATAAAAGCTTTCTGCTTTGCATTTCAAAAGCGCAAGCTCAAGACAATCGTTAATATCTGTTTTGCGAAATCTAATACGTTGCTGATAATTTTGCAATTCTTCATCCAAGCGCAAATCCTCATTGACGAGCCAAGCCATCAATAAATCAACCTCTTTTTGTGTCATAGCAAGCACACCCCCTTTCAAAATCAACAGTATACAGAATTATTGAAAAATGTCAAGCGTATAGAAGAAACATAAAAAATCATAAAGCCAAGAACGCAATAAACAATCGTTTTCAAACGAGCACAAACATACGCGTAAACAACTCATACAGCACCACAGAGCGCAGAAAAAAAGCAAGTCGCTATCCACACACACACTAAATAAAACAAGCCGTAAACATAATCCAAAGCGAAATAAAGCAAATCAAAGAAAATAATAAAATAAAACGCTTTGAAAACAACAGCTTTAAAACAACAATAGACATACTCACAGAAAGATATAAATAACTTATCTTTTTAGACTAGAAATCCGACACAAACGACACAATTTTAAAAAAAATTTGTGTCGAGTAAAAAACACGTATTAAAAAGAAAAAAACATAATGAACACAAAGCACAAACTGTGCGTATTATCGTAGTATACGCACAGTTTGTGTTATACTTACTTTTTATTTCCTAACAAACAAAAGCCGGCAACGCCCATGCAAACGCATGGGCGTTGTGCGGTTTTCCGTTTGTTTTGGTTTATTTATTCCATGTTCTTCTTGACAACGAGCCTCTATGCGCATGATATTCGCAGCAACTACGAAGCGCGCCCCTCCCTACGGTCGGATTGTTGCTGCCGTCACCAGCCTATCATACGCATCTCTCATTGTCAAGAAGCTTTCACGGCATAAATAAACCAAAACAAGAAAACCGCATCCCTCACGGGATACGGCTTTCGTATATCAGACATTGAGAGCATCAGTGTGCAAGAGGGAGTGCAGACCCAGCACAAATCAATCCGCTAACGGTCACCGTCAATGCCAGATAAACCTAATATTTTTTTTTATTGCAAAGCTAAATCAATTAAATCAGAAAAATTTTTCTCTTTCGTAATACAATCGTTCAAAATCCTAAAATTTTCAGAGATTTCCGTCAACGCCAGAACTACTCTATCAAGCGTGTCAAACCAATGTTCACCGCAAAAAGGTTCGCCACGCAACCACGAACCCGAAATTTTTTCAGCGGAAACATCATTCAACATTCCCAAAACAAATACCTGATGCATAAACTCATAACAAAGCTCTTCAAAAGCATCCATGTTTTCCATGCTTATTCTTTTTTCCATATACAAATTTTCCTTTCAAAAATTACAGTCAAACGAACGAATAAAACTCAATCCGAGTAACAGTTTGGTGCAATTAGAATACTATTAGAATGACAAGAACGAGATTTGACAAAGCAGATTTATTTTGCTATAATATAGTAAGTTTGAGAAAGAAAGGTCGATTTTCATTCTATGCACCCGTTTCGACATGGTATGCGTCATGGTATATCCATTGCGCTTGGATATTTATCCGTTTCCTTCAGCTTCGGTATTCTGGCTGTACAATCCGGACTGACCGTCTTTCAGGCTGTCCTGATCTCTGTGACCAATTTAACATCTGCCGGTCAGGTTGCCGGCGTAAATCTAATCGCAGCGAATGCGCCATATCTGGAACTCTGCTTAACCGAATTGGTTATCAATATCCGATATGCACTAATGAGTCTGGCATTATCACAAAAAACAGATGCATCATTCCGGCTTCCACAGCGTGTGCTTACATCATTTGGAATTACCGATGAAATTTTTGCTGTTGCCTCGGTTCAGCATGGTCAGATTCGACCGAAATATATGTATGGACTGATTCTCATTTCTTTTCTTGGCTGGGTTGGCGGAACCTTTTTAGGTGCAGCTGCCGGTTCAATTTTGCCAACGAATATAACTAATTCGCTTGGAATTGCGCTCTATGGAATGTTTCTTGCAATTATTATTCCGCCCGCACGAAAATCGCGCGGAATTGCTGTTGTGGTGTTAGTCGCTGCATTATGCAGTATTTTGTTATCTGTTTTTGCAAAGTGGATGACAAGTGGTTTTGTGATTATTATTGCTGCAGTTGCTGCCGCATTCGTCGGTGCAATATTTTTTCCTGTGCCTGCAACGGAAGAAACGGAGGCTGCTGAATGAAGATTTTTCTTTCGATTGCGGTCATGGCGCTTACAACCTATGCAATCCGGATGATTCCGTTTACTTTTTTCCGGAAGAAAATTCGAAATCGACTGATACAAAGCTTTTTATATTATATTCCATATGCTGTACTGAGTACAATGACAATTCCCGCTGTGTTTTACGCAACAGGCGATATGACATCCTCGATCATAGCAGCGGTGATTGCTGTAATATTGGCATATTTCGGACTTCCATTGATCGTTGTTGCATTATCCGCATCTCTCGCAGCGTATCTTACTATGCTTCTACTCCCCTATTTCACTTAAATCTAAAAAAGTACCTGTTGCAGCGGTTTGCAGCAGGTACTTTTCTTTGATTATGTCGTGAGGGGTGTCGCAGATTTCGAATGTGTGGTTCCGAGTTCGGATATCACACGCAACAAGAATAAATCCAGTAAGCCGCATAATACAGCAAACACTGCAAAATATATGGTCGGTGACCAGCTTTTTCCACCGAATATCCAGAGAAGAAGCTGTGTGAACTGCCACGATAGTATCAGCGAAAACAGAGGATATACGAGAATTCGTTTCCATTCCGGTTTTAAGCCTGTCAATCTCAGTACAAAGAATAGCCGAACAGCATTTCCGCTGAGATTACAAGCCATATACGATGCAACAATTCCGTAAAATCCGAATAATGGGACGCATATCAACAGCACAGAGATTCGGACAACATATTCTGCAAGATAGTTGAGGGAAGAAAAATTCTGTTTTCCAAGTCCTCTCAGGATTCCTTCCATAATGATTTCCAGATAGATAAATGGTACAACCGGTCCCATACACCGCAGAATTTTTCCTGCAAATGCATCACCGCCTAAAAATGAGCCGATAATCTCGCCAAATAATATCAGAAGTAATACGATATAAAAGGAAAAGGATGCTGTCTGTTCCAAGACACGCTGTGTTAAACGACGAATACCATTATGATCGTTTGCTGATCTTGCATGGGAAAGCTCGGGCACTAAAAGTCCTGACATACAGCACTGGATAACCGAAGGGAAAAAGAGCGTCGGGATAATAATCGCTTCAAATTCACCGAATTGTGATAAGGCTTCTTCGGTGCTGTTTCCAAATTGCAGCAATGTCAGTGGGACGAGCGCATCATTGGCTGTGCTGAGTAATGAAACAAGGCAGGCATTTCCAATGATCGGAAGAACAGTCAGTATATAGCCTCGAAAGGAAATCTTGCATTCTCGTTTACACGCTTCTTTCCGCACACGAATACTTGCCAGAAAGAGTGTTGCAGCACCCTGACCTGCCAGCATAGACAAACCAAAAGCTGTCAGAATAGACATTCTGCCGCTCGGAATACAAAATACCGCACAAAATGCCATAACGCCGGCTCGGATTAAAAATTCAATGCTTTCTGAAATTGCCGGAATATAAACGCGATGATATGCATAACAGCGACCTTTTAGACAGGCAGATACGGCGGCAATCGGAAGTGAAATCGAGAGAAGACGTATGGTAAAAGCAGTCGCACCGGTTTGTGCGATGCTCCGGACGGTTACAATCCACGGTGCAAAGATACAAAGAATCAGACAAAATATACTGCTGAGTGTCAGGCAGAACCGCAACGCATACTGAAATACGCGATTCGGATTCCCGCCGCAGCCCAATTCTTCTGATATCAGGCGGCTTGAGGCAATAAATCCACTGCCTCCGCTCAAAACTGCTGCCAATCCGTAAAAACTGCCGATCAAAGCGAACACGCCGACAGAAGCTGTTCCGAGTCTTCTCGTCAAAAATACATTCAGCAGCAGCCCGAGTCCCTGTAATGATACAGAAAAAATACTGAGATATGCCGTTTCTCGTATCAATCGTTGATTCTCACCCTCATGTTTCATGAAATCACCTCATTTCAGCATATGCAGGGATTTCATAAAAAAGAAGCCGCCAATTTCTTGATTTGAAATCGGCGGCATTCAGATGTATTGTATTTTATGCAGGGAAAGTCGCAACAAACGTAACCAGATGATTTTCGCTGGTCACAGAAATCGTACCGCCCATCTGCTGAACAATACTTTTTGCGATGCTCAAACCAAGACCGGAACCATTCGGACTTCCGATCACATCGGCACGATAAAAGCGATCAAAGAGATGTACCAGCTCGTCTTTCGGGATATCATTCGCGGTATTGGCAACTGCAATTCGAATTTTACCTTGGACATCCTTTGAAAGGGTAACCGTAATCTGCGCGTTTTTCACGGAATGCAGTACAGCATTATCCAAAAGGATCGACAGAAGCTGTCTGACATTATCTTCATCTGCTTTGATACTGACATTTCTCTGGATAACCGTATTCAGCGTCTTTCCGTTTTCATATATAATCGGCTCGAATACCAGGCAAATATTAGAGACAAGATCGCTGAGATGAAGCTGTGAAAGCGTCTCTGTATCATTCTGATGATCCATACGCGCGATAGAGAGAAGATTCGTAATCAGCTTGGACATTCTGGTTGTTTCGGACTGGATATAGTGAATCCATTTGCTTTGTCCCATAACGGAAGCAGAAGGATTCGAAAGAATTACTTCCGTATTGGCTGAAATAACAGCAAGCGGTGTTTTCAGCTCGTGCGATGCGTCAGCAACAAACTGTTTTTGCTTTTCCCATGCTGCTGCAATCGGTTTTACTGTCCAGTTCGCGAGAAGCTCGCTGATCGCAGAAATCGCAACCAGACCAATGAGCATTAAAAACAGGAAGAAAACAACCAGTCGGCTGATCGTAGAAAGTTCGAGCGTCCGATTCAGCAATACCAGGCGATAGGTACCATTGGGATCCGGCTCATAGAGAAAACGATAGGAGACATTATTCAGCTCCAGAGTACCGGCACGATCGCCCTGTTTCTGTATTTTATCCATTGCATTGTTTACAGTATCGAGCGTATCCGGCAGCTCTGCATTATCATCTCTATGGGAATACGATTCGATATTGCCCTGCTGGTCAAACTGTGCGACAAAAACATCAGGAATTGATTTTTCTTCGGAGGTGTCCTGCGGTTTCTGTGCCTCAGAAACAGTGATCTGCTGGGGTGCTGTTTCCGCAGGTGCCGCAGTGGTTGCAGGCGGAGTTTCCGGTACCTGCTGAGACTGTGTAGGTGTTGTATGGTTTGGTTTCTCATGACCAGGATCCGGTTTTACCTCTCCCGGCGGTGTCGGTTTGCTTCCGTCCGCAGGAATCGGCTGAGACTGCAGCGGCGACGATTGCGTCAGCGAAGTTGCCGCTGTTGTGGTGGTCGTATGTACCGGACCGCCATTTGGCGGCTGCACCTTATCTTTTTCATTTCCCGGCTTATTCTTATCATCCGACGGCTGCTGTCCATTTCCGTTTGGAGCAGTCGGCTCTGTATTCGGAGGCGTTGCCGGCTGACTCTGTTCGCCGCCATTTTCCTCGGGCGGGAACTGCCAGTAGGGCGGAACATAATAATACGGCCACGGATGATACTGCCACCAGAACGGATTCCCCCACATCGGCGCTGTTTCCGACAAAAAACTTTGTGTCGTGGCGGGTGTCGTTGTTGTAGTGGTCGTGGTGGTAGTTGTTGTAAATGATGTGTCGCTTGCGAATGTCTCCGTCTGCCACCAGATTGGCGGCGGATACCCCCATGTCGGCTGCGGTTCTCCGACCCAACCCTGATCATAAGCAGTCGGTGCAATATCCGGCGTTTCCGCATCGGATTCGGGAAAGCTTGCTTCTTCGAGCAGGGTATTCATAACCGTATAGGATGATTTGACCTCGGAATGATAAAGGATGCCGAATAAAATGCCCAGTGCAATCAGAAATGTTATGGACAATAATGCCATATTCGAAATAAAATATCTTCGTTTTAATTTCGAAATCATATGGAATCGACTCCTTTCTTAAAGTATCAGCCAAAGATTATTTCTGTTCTTCGAGACAATATCCCACGCCGCGGACTGTTTTAATTCCGACTTTGGAGTGGATATGTGCCAGTTTTTTTCTAAGGAAACTGACATATACTTCAACATTATTGCTGTCGGCATTGGATTCATAGCCCCAGATCTTGACAATCAGGGTTTCCTTCGGGAGAATCATGCTGCCGTTTTTCAAAAACAGCTCCATCATAGAGAATTCTTTCAGACCGAGCTTGAAGGACTGGCTGCCGCAGAACAGTTCGTATGTCGAAAGGTTCAGCGTAAGATCACTCCACCGTAATACATTCTCACAAATCACATTGGTATTGCGGCGATTGAGCGAACGGATTCTTGCCAAAAGCTCATCGGATGAAAACGGTTTCGTCAGATAATCATCTGCACCGACATCCAGACCAGCCACTTTATCAGCAACGGTATCTTTTGCTGTCAGAAGAAGCACAGGCGTCGTAATCTGTTTTTGCCGCAGTTCACGAAGTACATCCAGACCATTCATCTTCGGAAGCATAACATCCAGTACAATCACATCATAGATACCCGAAAGCGCATTGTCGAGTCCGCTTTCACCATCATAACAGGCATCTGCGATATATTTATTTTTATGGAAAATCTGGACGAGCGCATCAGCCAATCCAATTTCATCTTCTACGATCAAAATCCGCATTTCACTTCACTCCGATTCTTTCGAAACTTTTCCATCTACATTATAACATAAGATTTTTCAAATTGCAAGTATATTTTGTCATTTTTAAGGTTGCAGCGATTCTAGTCCTGATAAAGTCATCGAAAATAACTCCAGCCTGATACAGATGATCCGATCAGGCTGGAGTTTTGAATAATCCAATTATACGTCATCAAGTTTTGCGATTTTTCTGAGAATCAACGTAACATCATTCGCAGTATATTTGCTGTCCTGATTCATATCTCCGTTAAGCAGTCCTTCTGTTGTTACCGTACAGGAAGCATCCTCGGAAGTATATCTTGCAAGCAAAATAACATCTGAGATATCCACTTCTCCGTCACAGTTCACATCACCCATCAGACCTGACTGCGGCAATTCAGCAGCCGGAGGCGTAAACTCCACCCAAAGTTCAACAGCATCATGAGATGCGGGATATGCTGGCGATGCCGTAGTTTGCGTCGCAAGCTCTGATGCGCTTAATGCTTTCTGATAAACCCGAACAGAGGAAAATTCCGCCTGAGAAGATCTTCCTGTATCGGGACAGGCACCAATTGTCAGATTGTAATTCGTATGTGCAACGCCCGAAGTCGTACCGACAGCTTTTTCCGCAAGCATCTTACCATCTGCATAAACACGAAGCATATTCTGTTCCGCATCATAAATTCCGGCTACCTGATGTTCTTTTCCGATCCAACCGCCGGATTCATCGGTTGCCATTGCGTACTCAAGACTTCTCCAGGCACCGCCTGCATATACAAAGAAATCCAGATATCCTCTGCGTGTTCTCAGTGCAAATCCGCTGTCACCTTTTCCTGCAAACATATTGAATTCGGGATTTCCGGTCGGTGTCACATTGACTTCAACGGTAAAGGAGTGATTGCCTTCAACGGCATACCCCAGTGAATTGCTGCTCGGGACAGAAACCGATCCGCGCATCACATTTTTACCGTTTGATGTTTTCAGCGTTGCGTCCGAAGTAATCGGAATCACAATCTGATTTTTGCTCTGATCAAGAATTGCGGTATTTGTAGAGCGATAGGGCTTTGCTGCATTGACCAAAGAGGCTGCTGATGCAGAGGAAGCAACCGGAATCACTGTATATTCCCACTCATAAATCTTACTGCTGGGAAGACGATATTGTTCCAGCGTACCAGGCCCGCAGGTTGCACTTCCCGTGCCCATCGAGCCATAGTCAACGCTCAGGTAAGTCTCGGCGCGCGGTGAAAGCTCATACGGATGGCTGACAGCACCCAGATCATTCGGCGTGAAATGAAGTGCGCTTGCTTCGACAGCATTTTTCGCTGCAATCAATACGCTGTTTTTATGAGAATCACTCTGTACTGCAATCCACTTTACGCCGGTCATATTCCCGCAGTCATCTACCTTCATATACGGGAAAAACATTCCAAATACTGTATTTGACCAGACACCCTGCTTTACACCGGTTTTACGGTCATTAAAGCTCTCGACCGGTCCATTTCCATACCATGTTACATTCTCATAGCCATTAGGCAAAGTCAGAATCGACCCAACGCGTAAGAAATTGCCCATACTCGATTTTGTAGCGTCCACGCGCATCGCAACCGTGACCTGACCATCACCGTTTACCGTATAGACAATCGTTTCCGATGTGTCACCGGCATTCGGGAACGAAAGATCAACCGTGATGACAGGCTGTCCGTTTTCATTTTCAGAGGCCTGTACGGATTGAACTTTAATCTGGTTGGCTGCGCCCTGCCATGCGGCATCAAAAAGATTCTGTTTTGCGCTGTTGCCATCGTTTTCAACATAGCCGCGCCAGAAATTCGGTACAGGACCGTCTGTAATTAAGGTTTCACCCTGATAGACATAATTTTTCATCAAGCCATTAGAAATCGCGAATGAAAAATCCTTACCTGATACCGCATAGCCGTCGGAGGTCTTTGTCACAGAAACAGGATTACTGCTGACCGGTTTCAGACATTGCGGCGCAGCAGAAGATACGGCAAACTGTTCATAGGAAATTTCTTTGCCTGCTTCAACCATACGCTTACTGTCTTTTGTATAGACCGAAAGATTCAAATAAAATTCGTCACCGGCTACAATATTCTTTGGCATGATATAGGGAACAGTCAGAACCGATTTCGAAAGCGGCGCACATTTTGCATCTGATACGGTACCGCTGTCACAGACCAAACCGTTCTTTAGCAGCTCCCACTTCACGACAAAATCACTGAGATTCACAAAACTGTTTTCGTTGTAAACCTGAATTTCGCGTGCAGAAACCTGAGATGCATCCGCAGTAAACCAGAAATTCTGATACTGGTATTTTACTTCCTGGAGTTCGGGCTGCGGTGTACGGTCTGCTGACACAAGTCCATTCTGGCAAAAGCTGTTGTCATTCGGCTGATCGCCCCAGTCGCCGCCGTATGCGAAATATTTTCCGCCGCTTTTATCGGCATAAAGATTTTTATGTGCATCCGGGTCCGCATAATAATCAAAATAGCCGCTGACTTCACCAAGTTTTGCGGTTGCGAAATCCATCCAGAGCAAAACGGAAGAATCGGATGCATCAATTGCCGGCGTATTGCTGTTCTGGCTGCTGATTTCCGATGCAGAGAGTGCCTTCGAGTAAATTCTTGCATATGCGATTTTTCCTGCAAAGGTTCTTCCGGTATCTCCGTCATAACCGATGCCAACCTTCTGGGTACCGGAAGCAATTGCATCCGTAACAGTATCCTGTGCGGCAAGCGCTCCGTCAATATAGATCGAAAGCTTTCCGCGATTGTAGGTTCCGACTACCTGATGCCAATTTCCTACCCAGTCAGACGGAAGATTACATGAAACTGCATTCCAGTTACTTCCGTCATAGACAAAGAATTCCAGTCCCGTACCGACACTCTTCGTTTTCAGTGCAACCTGATAATCACCTTTTGCGAGCAGCACACTATTTCCTGCGGTAGAAGACGGCTGTACTTTCGCTTCGAATGTAAAGGATTTCCCGCTTCCGGACAATCCATTGAATTTCGAATTGCTGTCCATCACAACATATCCATCCAGAATACCATTGCTGATTGTGCCGCTGCATATTCCGGAAGCACCGGTTGCATCTTTGATCGTTCGCGTCACAGCAGTATCCGGAATCGGTGTTGCTCTGGACTGATCCGCCCAGTCCCAGATAAATCCGCCCAGCATATTTTCTGCACTTCGGATCGGATCCCAGTATTCTTTGAGTGCACCAACCGAATTTCCCATTGCATGGTCATATTCACACATAACATAGGGAATTTTACCATCGCCTGCTCTTGACCAGATACCCGATGCGCTCGGATACATATTACTGCCCATATCAACGCCCATTGCATCACCCTGACCTTCGCTGTGGACAGGTCGCGTTGGGTCATTCTTCTTGAAAAACCAAATCATATCCCGGAAGATACCGTTGGAAGTGTTCGGATCACCCGTATATGCCATCTCGTTTCCGATCGACCAGGATATAATAGACGGATGATTCTTTAAGCGCTCAAAGGTTGTTTTCGTTCGATCCATCCCCAGCTCATAAAACAGGCCTTTGGCATCGCTGTCGTTCATCAGCGCATGGGATTCCATATTCGTTTCCGCCATTACATACATTCCATAGCGATTGCACAGCCAATACAGATAGGAATCATTACTGTAATGCGAGGTACGGATCGAATTGATATTGTTTTCCTGCATCAGGCGAATATCTTCTTCTAAGCACTCCATTGTCGAGGTTTTTCCGTAGAACGGGTCGGTATCGTGTCGGTTGACACCTTTCAGCCGAAGATGTTTACCGTTAATACGAATCGGTTCCCAGGAAGAGGTTGTGACACGATAGCTGCTGTCAACCTGTGTCGAAGTAAAGCTGACTTCACGGAATCCAAGCTGCATCGAGGTCGTTTCCACAGCAATGCCGTTCCCGTCTCTCAGCGTCAGTACCAACGCATAGAGATTCGGTACTTCCGCAGACCAGAGCTTTGGAGCTGTCACAGACTGACTGAACGTAAAGCCCTGGATAGAATTGGAGCCGATCGAATCGACCGGAATGACGGCATTCGAAAGAATATTTTTTCCGCTTTCGTCCAGTGCTTCGACATCAATCGTCCAGCCGCTTTGTACTTTAGTTGAAAGATTCCGGATATCAACCGAGAGATGCAGGCTGGCATTGACATAATCCTGATCCAGATCGGTTTGAACCGTATAGTCATAAATCTGAACGAGCGGAGCACTGGTCAGAAAAACATCGCGGAATATACCGCCGTCATAAATCATATCCTGACCTTCGAACCATGTTCCGTCACAGAATTTATGAACCTTTACCGCAAGCGTATTCTCTCCGTCAATCAGATAGTCGGTAATATCAAAGCGATGCGGGCTGAAGGTATCCTCACTGTATCCGACTTCTTTCCCGTTTACATATACATAATATGCAGATTCCACACCGTCAAATTGAATGTATATTCTACGATTATCTGCCTTCATGGCAGAGCTGACCGTAAATTTTTTCCGGTAAAGTCCAACGGGATTATAGTTCGTTGCCGCTTCCGGTACAGTCACATAATCATACGCACTCTGCCACGGCATAACGACATTGGCGTAAATCGGGAAATCAAAACCCTGACAGGTCCAGCTGCTCGGCAGTGTGACCGATTTCCAGCCGTCTTCTGCACGCGCTGCATAATTTCCGTTCATAAACCCTGCTTTCAGATAGGACTCAGCCTGAGACTGATTCTGAACAACCGTCAGTTCCCACTTCTCATCATCTCCTGTCAGCTTTTGGAAATATACAGAGTTTTCTCTGGCGTTGTAATCCCAAACTGCATCTGCGGCGGTATCAGTATCCTGAAACGGTATGACTGTTACCGTATGGTCTTCCCTGTTGATTCCGAATACATCCTCACCCGTTACTGCTTTTCCGTTCAGATCTGTATAATCTGTTCCGGTCCATTCCTTATGGGTGAATTTCTGTGCGTTGACATTTGCAGCAACAGCAGACGTCAAGCCTAGTGATGATGTCCCTCCGGCGGCAAATACCGCTGACGGTTCCGTTGTCATGGATGACAGCATCATGACAGCCGCCGAAACCAGTGCCCATTTTCTTTCTCTTCTCATCTCTTCCTCCAATAACAATGATTATGCAGTGATGAACCTTATCAAACTGCATAGAAAAATTATAGCATATGAAATAACATTTTTCAATGCACAATCTTCACTTATATGTAAAGAAAACGGATGGACACTCCAAAATCTGAGTGTCCATCCGTTTATAACAGAGATATCAGTCTAATTTAGCGATAATACGAATAATAGCACTGCCGTCCTCAGCAGTCAGCTTTCCGTCTTTATTGCAGTCTGCAAGTTCCTTGCCCTTATCGCTGATCTGAATACTTGTATCTTCGGCGGCAATCCGGGATACCAGAATGGCGTCGCTGATATCAACCCCGCCGTCAGCATTTGCATCACCGATAATTGCGACATCTTCGCTAGTACCGGAGGAATCTATTTCTGTTGTGGATTGGTCTTGCGCGAAGCTGACAATCCAGGCGAGCGGTGCGTTCAGAACAGCAGAAACGGAGTTTGTGGTATCCGAATCAACAGCATCCGCATAATATTTCAAATCCGCTACGGAATCGTTATAGCCGGCAGCCTTCAGATAGGTGGTTTTTATCAGATCGGAAGGTCCACTGACAAGAACGCCATCCGGTGCGCAAGGATAACTTCCGGCTACAGAATTCGCCCAGAAGATATGTGTCGGCTTGGAAACGGAACGAGATCCGGTCGCAGCGTCGGTGACATAAGAAATGCCGATCGGGTTTCTTCCGAGCAGGTAATCCAATCCTTCGGTTGCACCAAGCAGATAATCCTTATTTTCGGTCAGATCATAAGCATATGCCAGAACAATCGAATTTTCAGCTACAATACTATTCGGACGATCTGCAAAGTCATCATTCAGATCCGCTTCCGATTGCTCGGTCTGATACGGCAGACCAAAGCCCTGTGTTTTCGCAATCTCCAGCAATGCGTCCGCTGTATTCGTCAGGTATTTTTCGGAGGATTCTGCCGCCTTATCGTTGAGCAATAAAGAAAATGTACCAAGCATTCTGGCATCTGACGGCATCAGCTTTGCTTCGGATTCAGGCTGCTGTTTTTCCATCTCAGCGAGGTAAATTTCCTCACCTGTCGTCACATACAGTTCAGCTGCCGCCCAGTAATACAGGTCAGAAAAATCAATGTTTGCTGTGCTCATGAAGCTGCCGCCCTCAACCAGTGTCGGATTTTCCTGTGCTGCGGCAAATGCAGCCTTGGCATTGGTAAGGCAGAGCTCAGCAAATTCTCCATCATATTCGTTCCAGAGTCGGGAAGCCTGTGCTGCCGCAGCAGCCATATAAAGTGTTGCATCGGTTGTGACGGGACGAACAAGTCGAATAGACTTCCGATTTTCCTGATATTCCCAACATCTAGCAGGAATGCCGATGGTTTTATGGTCAGCCATCTCGTGATACACCATACCGGCATATGCGTCATCCTCTGCGGCAATCATGTCAAACAGAAATTCCATTTCATAGCGTGCCTCATCAAGCAGATCAGGAACCGCGTTGTCCGTTTCCGGAATCGTCATTGCTTCCGAACCATCTTCAAATTTCTCGGAATCATGTGTCTTCGACCATTCATACAGATTTTGAAGCATCCAGGCACCGTATGCGCCATCTTTGGATGACTTTTTAAAGTCCGTACCATCAAACCAGCCTTTGTCCGCAGAGAGTGTTTTCTCCGTTTCAACATCCGAACCGTCAGCACTATACTCTTTCACCCATGTTGTCTGAATATAAGCGGTATCGGTTTTGCCCATCGCCTTTCTGGCGAGTTTCTCTTTCTTTTCATTGTTTCCAAGAGAGGTGATATACGCCTCCTCGATCGCATCGCAGGAACGGCTCTGATAGAAATAATTCAGCGAATTCTTTAAAAGATCATCATAGAGATTCTCGCCGATTTCAAATACGGGAGAGCATTGAGAAGATTTATCTGTCGGATTGAAGGTGAAATAATACTCCCCTGCTGCCCGAACATCGGTAAAATCAATCACAGCCGTATATTCGCCGGATGCGGCATCCAGTTCAGTCAAAGCAAGCGATTTCTGATATACAGCATTTCCCGTTTCTTTCTGAATCAGATAGATCGTAGCCTGATCCAGCGGCTCTAAGGAATGTACCGTTGCCTTCTTCGAATATGCAGTATGGTAGCCCTGATGATTCACTGCAACGGCAGCATCATTTTCCGAAAAATAGATATCATCGCTATCAAGACGCGCCCACATATCGGATGATGCAGTACCATGATTATCTCTGGAGTTGTTGACAATACTCAGATAGTTAAATTTCAGAACTGTTCCCTCCGGAAAACAGTCTTCTGCCTGATGAGGGCCTGCGCCGCCGAACTGCCATGCCCAGTCCGCAAGTTCAAGACTCTGTGCCGCTGTCCATGTGCTGTCAATTTTGAGCGTCTGACCGGCCTTGATCCCGATACAATTCCAGCCGACTGCGTATTTTTCATTGAGCATTCCATAGCCGTTATGCCAAAGCTCAATATCACCGCCATAATTACCGATTTTCGTGTAGATTTCACCCGTCTGATCGGTCGTCATCTCAGCTTTTACCGTATAGGAATCGCCTCCGTAAAATTTGAGATCCCGATGGCGGAACTGGCAGTCCCAGCGAGATTCTCCGCCGACATCTTCACCACCGTTGTTCTGAATGGTGATTTGATACGAACCATCAGAAATCTCAAAATCAAGATATGCGGGCGGCGTAACCGAAGTATGCCACGGCAGTCCGATCCCGTCTTCAAATGTGACGCGTCCCAGAATCTCACCGGCATAGCATGGTATTGCGGTTGGACAGACAGACAGCATAATTGCTGCGGCTGCCGCAGAGCCAAGCATTCGTTTTGCATGAACCCATTTTCCATTCATAAAAATTCCCTCCTCATAGATGCAGTCTGTATAAAAATCTGACTGCTATCTAATATTATAACATAGATTCGACAAAAAGTAAAGTATAAATCTCTTATATAATAGATAATTTCAAATGAAACTGTTGACCTGTGGGAGATGTCGTGGTATAATGAAGATAAATATTCTCGACATGAGAGAAAGGATATTGGATCGTGAAATTACTCATTGTTGATGGAAACAGTATTCTCAATCGTGCATATTACGGGGTCAAGCCGCTCACGAATCACGCCGGTATATTTACAAATGCTGTTTATGGATTTTTCAATATTTTGTTAAAAGCCGTTGATGACCTAAGCCCGACCGCAATCGCTGTGGCATTTGATATGAAAGCGCCCACATTCCGTCATAAAGCAGTTGCAAGCTATAAAGCAAACCGAAAAGGAATGCCGCCGGAACTTGCAATGCAGCTTCCGTATACCAAAAAGCTTCTGACCGCAATGGGATATTCTGTAATTACCTGTGAGGGCTGGGAAGCGGACGATATTCTTGGTACGCTCGCCCAAGCTTCTGCTGATTCCGATACAGACTGTGTACTGCTGACAGGTGACCGTGATAATTTACAGCTGATTCAGGATCATGTTTCTGTTCGGCTTTGTACAAACAAAGAACCGATTTTCTTTGATACCGACCGTTTTTTCGAAGAATACGGGTTCTCTCCGATTCATCTGATTGATTTAAAAGCCCTCATGGGTGACAGCTCGGATAATATTTCCGGTGTTCCGGGAATCGGCGAAAAAACTGCTACGGGACTTGTCAGAACTTATGGCACAATTGAAGCACTCTACGAAAATCTGGATACCGCTCAGCTGACACCTGCCGTGAAACGAAAGCTGGAAGCAGGCGCAGAAGCTGCGAAAGAAAGCAAATGGCTCGCTACAATCGCAAAAGACGCGCCAATTTCTACGAATCTCGAAGATTATCACAATCTATCGCAGGATACGGATACACTTGCGGCAATTCTGACTGAGCTGGAGCTGTTTAAGCTGATGCAGCGTCTTCATATTCAGCCGTCTGTTGACAGCAGTTCCGCTGATCATACCTCGGCAGAATCAGAGTCGAATATCAAACCGGAAGTTGTCGCAATTTCCAAGTCCGAACTAGAGCAGCTTTCCAATTCCCAGCAGATTATAGATTTTCTGTTGAAAGATTCCATTCTCTATCTTGCATGGGAGCGGAATGTGACAAGAATCACTGATCCTCTGATGATCCGGACATTCCTCTGTTCAGATGTTCCAAAACGCACTTTCTCCGCAAAGCCTGTATACAGAAAATGTATGGAAGAAGGCCGGACACTTGGAAACCTGATACTGGACGCAGAGATCTGTGCATATCTTCTCAATCCTTCTGTTTCCGAATATCAGATCGACAAGCTATGTGCCGGTGCAGGAATTCCGCTTGATTCCGATCTTGGTGACTATACCGAAATTGCTGCTTTACCCGCACTTTGCAAACAGCTTGAACGCGAAGTGATCGAACAGGACATGGAGCAGCTTCTCCGGGAAATTGAAATGCCGCTGATCGAAGTGCTCGCGGATATGGAACATACCGGAGTACGCTTGCATACGGAAGGTGTAGAAATCTTCGGTCAGGCATTGATTACACAGATTGATGCGCTCCAAAAACAGATTTATGAACTCGCAGGTCATTCATTTAATATTCTCTCACCCAAACAGCTCGGTGTCGTGTTATTTGAGGAGTTAGCTTTGCCGGCAGGAAAGAAAACGAAAACCGGATGGAGTACCAATGCCGAAGTGCTCGAAAATCTTCGCGATCAACACTCCATTATCGAACCCATTCTTCAGTACCGTAAGCTGACAAAGCTATCTTCCACCTATGTCGATGGGTTATTAAAAGCCGTCTCCCCAGACAGCAGAATCCACACCTGTTACCGACAGACCGAAACGCGCACCGGCAGAATCTCCTCCACAGAACCAAACCTCCAGAACATCCCCGTTCGTACAGAACTTGGACGCGAGATGCGCAAGTTTTTCATCGCTGAAGAAGGCTGCACATTACTGGACGCCGATTACAGTCAGATCGAACTGCGCTTGGTCGCACATCTTTGCGATGACGAAAATATGCGCCAAACATTCAAAGAAAATCGTGACATTCATCGCTCAACGGCGGCACAGGTTTTCCGACTGCCCGAAGATATGATTACAAAGGAAATGAGAAGTGCAGCGAAAGCGGTAAACTTCGGAATCCTTTACGGCATCGGGCCGTTCTCACTCTCCAAAGATATCGGCGTCAGCGTCAAGAAAGCCGAGGAATATATCAACAGCTATCTCGATTCTTTCCCAAGTATCAGAGAATTTATGGAACGAACGGTCGAACAGGCCAAGGAAACCGGTTATGTTACGACGTTATTCGGTCGCAAACGATATGTTCCGGAACTGCGTGCTTCCAACAAAATGACACAGGCTGCCGGTAAACGAATTGCGATGAACACTCCGGTTCAGGGAACTGCTGCAGATATCATTAAAACCGCTATGGTTCGTGTATGGAAACGGCTGAAAGAAGAAGTTCCGACTGCCAGACTTATCCTTCAAATTCATGACGAACTGATTGTAGAAGCACCGATTGCAGATGCACCCAAAGCGGCTGATATTCTCAAAACAGAAATGGAGAATTCCTGTCAGCTCAGTGTTCCGCTGACTGTTGAGGTCGAGGAGGGCAAGAGTTGGTATGACGCAAAAGGCTGAACGTGTTTATGAGCTGATGTCTGAGGAAACTGTACACGGCGTTGCGGAACTTGCAAAGGAATGTTTTACAACCCCGTGGTCAGAAGATATCTATCAGCGAGAACTTACAAATCCTCGTGCGATCACTTATATATGCCGTGAAAAAAATCGAGTGATCGCCTTTATCAACTGCGGTTTTGTCATGGACGAGCTTTCGATCAATACACTTGTGGTATCCCCCGATTACCGACATCAGGGAATCGCACGCAGGCTTTGGACAATGACAATGGATATGCTCAAAGATATTTGTACTGTATGCTATCTTGAAGTACGCGAAAGCAATGTCCCTGCTCGTACCTTATATGAATCGTTGGGATTTGTACAAAACGGATATCGTCCTCGTTATTATCAGAAACCGGAAGAAGCGGCTGTGTTGATGGCTCGGGATTTATAGATTTATAAATCACATATCAGTGTAAATACTAAAAATGCAGATGCAATTTTCTTTGCATCTGCATTTTTTCATTTGAGGCGTACATCAATGTTGTCAGAAATCAGTTCGTAGCTTTGAATCTGTGCATATTTGGGGAGTTTGGAATTGACTTCTGCGATAATTTCATCCGCATTCAAATCTGCATTGATATATAAAGCCGCAAACACTTCACTTTGTTTTTCGTAAACCTTTGCACGTTGAATCATCGGGTATACCATCAGCAAGGCTTCGATTTCATCGGGATAAATATTCTCTCCGTTGGACCGCAGAATCATCCGTCGTTTTCTGCCCTTTAGATAGAGCTTGTCATCTTGGTATATTCCTAAATCACCGGTATGGAAAAATCCATCCGCATCAAATGCTGCGGATGTTGCGGATTCATTCCGGAAATATCCGAGAAACAGATTCTCTCCACGAACCAGAATTTCTCCGCTTCCGTCCATGTCAGGCGCATCAATCCGGATCTCTAAGTTTTCCATGACAGTTCCGACAGATTCAAAATCTTCCCGATTCGGATATTCACAGGAAATCAAAGAGGATGTTTCTGTCAGTCCATATGCTTCCAGAAGATTGATATTCTGTTCTTTCAAATATTGTCGGATTTCAGGCGCCAGGAATGCACCGCCGCTGAAAAGATACCGGAGCTCTCCACCGAACAACACTCTGGGTGATAGGTTCTGTGATCTTGATGCAGCATAGATTCGCTCCAGAATCAATGGTACCGTACAAAATACAGTCGGACGAACCATTTGTAATTCTTCCATGATGCATTTGCTGTCACTGCATAGATAAATCTGCATTCCGGATAAGAGAGAATACAGAAAATTACAAATCCCGGCGTAAGTATGGCTCAGCGGTAAGAATAGATAATCCTTGTCATTCTTTGTAAACGGAGTACGCCGCTTGAGACTTTCCCAATTCGCAAACATCTGCTGCTGTGTCAGCATCACGGCTTTCGGCGTGCCTGTGGTACCGGAGGAAAATATGATTTTACAGCAAGCGTCCGGAGAAATCGGCTGTAATTCAGTCATCGTTCCGTCTTTTCCGGATACCAGTTCATCCATATCAATATACAATATATCGGGATATTGCGCTCTCACTTTTGTAATGACATCAGCTTTATCCTTAGAATAAAGGATTGCGCCCGCATCCAGAAAATCGACTGCTTCCGATACATTCTTTTCGGACCATTCTTTCGATACGGTACAGCTTACTCCGACATATGCCATAACAGCCGTATCAGCAACCAAATATGTATAGGAATTCGAGCCGTACAGCAGAATTTTTCTTCCGCACAGATTCAATCTGTTTAAAATACACGCCGCAGAAATCACGTCATCTACAAAATCTGAATAAGCAATTCCGCAAAATGTATCCTGCTTTCTTGTGAAAATATACGGATGGTTTCCAAATGTCGCCTTCCCATCACGCAGGATATGATCCAAACAATATTCTGTAATTACCATGTCTTCTCCCTGAGTTTCTGATAGTTAATTTTAGTATGATGTTTGACATCACACGGTATTTTCCGAAGCATCCGAAGCTTCCATGATGTCACACCAAAGCTCCTCATAATCGTTTCAATGCCATCTTTTTGCGATGGTTTCAGACGCCCTTGCACCACTACATATACACTCTCCGACTTCATAAAAACCGCACATTTAGGAATCGACGGGAACTGTGCAATAATTTCCTGTTCAATAATATTGCTGAAAATCCGCACAGAATTTACGTCAATCGAATTTCCGCCTTTTCCTTTATAGTAGAGAAATGATCCGTGATACCCCGCATAGTCATTTGTCCGATGCCACAAGATACCATTTTCATCCAGAATTTTGGATGTATCCGAATCAGAAACATAATTTTCGAGCAATGCATCACTCGCCACAAGTATTTCTCCGTCATCTGTCAGGCGTACCTGAACACCATCGACCGGTTTTCCAAGCAGTGCACGGTGGTCTGTTTCTAGCACTTCCAGCATATCGTCAAGATCTGCAACAGCGATAAGATTACATTCTGTTGCACCATAAATCACATGGCATCGACAATCGTGGAATTTTTTCCGAATCATTTCTGCCTCATACCGATTGAGAATCGCACCGCCAAAATAAAGCATCCGAAGCTGCGGAAAAACAGGCTCTGCTTTCAGACAAAAATCAGGCGAGGTTATCAGCATAGAAATCTGTTCGTTTCGAAATAATTTTAAAATTCGATTGATACGCTTCGGAGAATATCTTCCGAGATTAAGAAGCGGCATCACGGTTGTAAATCCGCTCAGAATATTCGCAAACACATAAATATACGAAGTCGTTAAGACGATTTCATTCGTACCGGCAGTTATATTCCGATGAATCAGCTGTAATTGCTGCATCAGATCCCGGTGACTGCGCAGGACAATTTTCGGAATTCCGGTCGAGCCTGTGGTCATGGTCAGCAATGCAGTTTGATCTTCCGGAATCGAACGCGGCGTCCATTCATCTGCTTGAAAATCAGTAAAACCATCAATATTCAGAATCTTTCGCACCGTTCGAATGCTGCCGAAAAACCAGCGTAAATGCTTGGTCTGATTAGACACTAAAACAAAATGCGGATGATATCGTTCAAACACACTCTGTATACTTGCTTGCTTCGCAAAGATATCGACATACATAATCGAAGCGCCTGTATGCAATGCCGCGAGCATAAACACAGATAAATGATAGGAGGAAAGAGCAAATGCAAGAATCCGATCCCCCTGCCTCACACCGCATTGTGACAAATAAACTGCCATTTTCCATACATCATCATGAAGCTCCGAAAATGTTTTACGTTTGATATTCATTCGATCCCGATAGATGACAGCTTCTGTGTTTTTCATCTCAGCACAGATCGTTTCAAAGCGTTCTATGATCTCACTCATTGCACGTTTTCCTCCGATACAGCCGAAAATCACGATAAAACCATGACTGATTGACTTCAAACAACTGTTCGGAAGTTTCTGCGTCATATCGGAACTGGTGCTCATTCAGATAACGGCGGTTTTGCATATTCCAGTAAGCGATTCTGCCATTTGGTCGCATCATATCCCGAAGCACTTTTTCATTTTGACGAAATTCGTCCGCACTCATATATTCAAAGATATCGGATAAATTCGCAAAGTCTATCTCCTTCACATGCAAGGACATCAAATCGCTATGTACTAATATAAGCTTATCCAGATTTTCACGGATCGTTTCAAAGTTCTCTTTTCGAAGATATATCGGTAAGCTGCGTTTTGTATACCGCCCAAGCACTATATAATTGATATATGGATTATCCGCATTGAGCGTATGGAAAATCCCGTATTCAAATCGTTTTTGGATATCGGTACCGCTGGATTCCTTATCCGTGACATATCGGTAAAAGCTGCTGTCGCGTCCAAGCTTCCCCATCACACGATATCCAAAATAGATGCGGAACAACAGATGCAGACGATGCGTATTGATATATTGTCGGAAAAATTGCTTCTGACGTTCCATGTCCTTGATTTTCACAAAGCATCGGAACCGTTCTTTTGTCGCTACCAAAGGAATCATAGCGTTTCGGAATATCCGAAAATACCGTTCGAATTTCCCGACATGAATAATACCACTTTCGATGAGTTCTGTGTGGGCGTCAAAATATTTTTTTACTTGATACGATAAATAGCAGGATATTTTACGATATAGTGAGATTCTGTTTCCTGTGCATACGCCCAATAGCGTCAGCATTTCCTCATATTCTAAATATCGAAATGCCTGCATCTTCAGTTCACAACAAAAGAGCTGTGTTTCGTTTACATCAAATGCATAAATCCGTTTTGGGTGCTTTAAAAGCATAGCAAAGGTATTATCGCCGGCTGACGCCACAGAAATACCTGTTTCACCCGATTGGATATTCAGTGCCGCCAATAGTACATGCGTATCCTCCCAGCAATTCGAATAGCGTATAAAGGTGAATTTTGATTTATGCATCCGGTTCCTCCATAATCTCAACTGTACCGTTAATTCCATCAACCCGGACTCTCATTCCATCGTGAACGCGATCGGTCAGACCCCGAATTCCGGCAACCAATGGAATACCCATTTCTCTGGCAACAACCGCAGAATGGGAAAGGACACTTCCTCGCTCGATAATAATTGCTTTTGCCATCGGAAATAAGACGGTCCAGCCGGGATCTGTTCGCTTCGCCATTAAAATGCAATCGGAAATCTGTGCGTCCGCCGGATCTTCAACCAGTCTGACAATTCCCTCCACCACACCGCCTCCGCCTGCAACACCGGATAGAAGCTTATGATCTGAAACTTCCTGACGTGTATAAATCGGTATCATATTTTCCGGACAGACATCACCGTAAAAATACATTCTTTCGTAAATCGGTTTTGTTCGATTGCAATCATATTCTGCTTTCCGATTTGAAATCCTAGTTCTGATATCCGTGCTGTCGATGGCGGATTCAGTGACAACCCTCGTGATTTCATCTTTTGTCATAAAGAAGATGTCTCTCGGCTGTTCTAAAAATCCTTCTTTCGCTAAATTTTCACCGATTTGCAGGTAAATATTTCGCACGATGGAATAGATATAGGTTCTGCGCAGACGCAAAGACTCACGATTCCGGATGAAATACTTCGTAAGCCGCAATAACACCTTCACCCAGATCTTTTTCATACCACCAAACGGCAAAAGCAGCCGTTCGTCAGCATCCGTTTCATCTTTTCCGCCAGATTCCGGCAAAGATGCACATTCCAGATATCCGCGGATCATATCAAATAAAAACGATGGATCTTCAAATAATGTAACCGTTTCCAGCTTTAATTCATCCATGGTTCTGGCACCGTATTTCCAGATATATTCCCGTATCATCGCAAATATCGGTGTATCATCATCCAGATGCTGCAAAATAATATCGTAATCGCTTTGGAAGAGCCTTACCATAGCTTCATCTAAACGAATTTGCTCTGTAATTCTCAGCAAGGCTGCGCTTTGCTGCGCACTTTCGACATTCCCCTGCTTGCTGATTGCCGCACTCAAAAGGCCTTCATATCCATCAATACCCTGATTTTTAAGCACCTCGGTCAGCTTTCCGTATATTACCATCGCACCCATATCATTTGCAATCGGCGTAATAAAGTCATCAAGGATTTCCCGTTCCAGCGTATCATAGACACCAAGTGCATCCTGACTGGAATAACCATCAAATTTTTTTCCGTAATATGGCGCAGTTACTCTCTCAAAACGCTCCAGAAACCGCTTGCTGTCACGCTTCATATGCAGCATTTTCCAAAGAAAGCTTGCATAAATCCGAATCAATCTGGTTTTAGCTCCGACCTGGGATTCATGAAGCGTGGATTTTACCCCCATCATATTTTCCATATACTGCTTATTTTTTTCGTAACCGGGATAAAGTGCGGTCATCTTATACCAGCTGTTCAGTCGGTAATAGATTTTATTTTCATAGAAATGCAGCATATGATCAAGATCGTCCGCAATCGACTGAATCGCTTCTTCCTTAACATAAAATGTACGGAGCGTCTGCTTATAGATTTTCGAATAGACCTCGCGTGCAAACGTGAATGTCAGCGGCGTTGTAACACCCGAATAGCTTTCGATGATATTGGAATTATCAAGCACTGTCCGGAACTCGTCTTTTCTGATATGCCGATAGGGCGTAATCAGCCGACTCTGGAGAATAAAAACTTCTCCGGATTTTATACAGTATTCAATATCGAGCCCACGTCTTGGTTGAAAGCCATATTCTATTTTTTTTGCCGCTTCATATAATGCGTGAACCGTTTCGTCGGTAAGATTTAAGGAGGATTCGCTTCGTTCGATAATTTTTCCGTTGCAGTCAATCGTATAATCACTGCTGTCGGAAGCGCCCGATACAAGCTGTTCTCCAAGTCCCGTTACCGCACTAATCCGCATTTCATCCGGTTCGTTGGTAATAGGATTGCTTGTAAATATGACGCCCGAAATTTCTGCATCCACCATATTCTGAATCATGACAGCAACAGAAATTGTAGGTGTAATGAGATGATTCTGTATGCGGTACTGCATAATCCGCTGCGAAAAACAAGACAAATAGCATTGCTTTACGGAATGAAGTATCGCGTCAATCCCCTGTACATTCAGATAGCTTTCCATCATGCCCGCAAAGGAATAGCATTCTCCGTCCTCATCTGTTGCACTGGAACGTACTGCAACCACAGTATTCTCATCAATCTCTGCTGCAATTTTATCTCTGATCGTATCCGGAAATTCACATTCCGATAATAAGTCGATCAGATCCGTTCTTTTATCATCAGTATAATGTGCAAGAATATCCCAATATTCCGTCAAGCGATTCCCCAGAAATTCAAAAAAGATGTCGGATGATAATACGAAAAAATCGGGAACCTTGCATCCGATTTCACAGAGTTTTTCCAGATGATATGCTTTTCCTCCGACTTGGTCAATCGTCGGATTTGTATTCTTCGGAAGTATGTTCATAGTGTTTCCTCTTTTTTATTGTCGCATAGGTTATGGATATCATCGGACAAATCACAAGAATTATCGTGTGCCACACACAAAATTCCACACTGTTGAATATCCAGTACATCCCAACAAGTAATGCCAGAAAGAATATTTTGAGAATCGGAATCCGCTTCCAAAGGAGCGTGCAGCTCAGTACAGCCAGACATAAAAGCCCTGTGATACCATAAGATATAAGATGCAAAACGCTCCATACAGTAATCAGGACAACTAGAACTATGGTCAGTTGACGTTTCGTAAGCGGCTGCATTTTTCGAAGACGATCTGTTTCGTAATCCTGAATATCATCTTGTACTCGCAAAATCCAAAGGAGCAGAAAAATGATACATACCATCTTCGCAAACAAGACAGCATTCCCATGAACCGTCAGCGCAAACAAAAATGCAATCAAAACCGACAGCATACCGTATATCAGAAACATCTGTTTCCGAAACAAATATGTAATCAATCTCATTTTTTTACCAATGTCCGATAGATTCCGCATTTCATAAAAATCGGAGTCTGACGCAGACCTACCGTATCACATAACAGCTTTAGTTCTTCCTTTGGCTTGCGGGAAAGCCTTGCAGCCTCCACCATTGCCAAAGCTTCTTCCGGTGTACATTTTCCGCTTCGCACAAGCACACTGACTTCAGGTAAACAATGTGGTCTTCCTTCCGCACACTGATATATATAATGCGCGGCGTTGTGCACAGCACAATCGTAATGATCATAATTCTCGTCCGGAGTCCATGCAGTATTTGCTTTTAAAAAGCGGACGATTTCCGCTTCATCATAATCATGATAGAGAAAATAACCGACAAATTCCCGGAATGGTTTTCCGGAAATATCCTCATATAAAATCTCTTTCACATCCCTCAGCAGCTGCGGATTCATTCTGGATTCAATAGACGAAAGGAGATTTTCATAAAGTGCATTCAGATCCAGTTCGGATAACGGTTGTAAGCCGGCATCAATCAGCGGCGTAAAGACATCGTCACCATAATAGCGAAGCATCTGCTGGGGACTTCTGCCGTGTATACAGATTCCGGCGTCAATCTTCACCGTATAGTTTATCATCGCCGCATAGCCAAGATAGGAACAGGCAATACATGGTGTCAGCCAATGCTTGACCGAATGGCGGAAAAAACGCTGCAAAAGTTCACTTGGAAACGAAATGTATTCATGTTCTACATCGAACTCCGCAACGAGCCGATCAACATTTTTTCGCGCCTGCTCACTGAAAAATCCATTGAGCAGTGTGAAGGTTTTTACGTGCAGTCCATATTTTCTGACCAGTTCATGCAGTACATAAACACTATCTTTTCCGCCCGAGATCCCGATTGCGGCATCATAGGCATACTTTCCCCGTACCGCCTCAATCCGTTCGAGGAATCTTTCTTCCAGAAATTTACGATCAGAAAGTCGAGTCCGGATTCTTTCGTAATTCCGACAATACACACATACACCATCCGCATCATATGCCATATGTCTGACCGTCTGATCGTTGATGCATCGTACACAGCGTTTCATATCAAAGCTCCTTGATAAATACTGCATAGCGCTTTTCATTGGATTCGATATCTTTTTCAAACCGACGGAAAATGTTTTTCTGCTCGCATTGAAAATGATACATCATACTCCGGTAGCCCTGATCCAGGACATACCGATAACCAAGATACAGCAATGCCGTATAGATTTTATGTTTCTGATATTGCGTGAGCACAGCGCTCGTTTTGGAAATAAAACACTTTCCATCCGGACTTTCATACCCAAGCACATATCCAATCGGTTTGTTGTCATGATAGGCAACATACATCACAGGATGTATCGCTTTCATCCAGCTCAGATAGATTTTTTGAAATACAGCATTCGGAATATCACAATACAGATAGCTTCCGCGAAAAGCTTCTTTTGAAATCTCGAAAATGGTATCAGCCATAGCATACGCACTTTCGCCTTCATAAAAAGAAAATGTATAGCCTTCCGAAAGCTTTTGGCGGTAAATTTCTTCTCCGATCGCAAACATCGGATTATGGATATCAATATCTGCACTTCGATAGGTGTAAAGCGCTTGATATCCGAGTCTTTGAATATAATCCACGTAATACGGTGGATTCTCACAATCGGGAAAAAGCTTTGTTTCATAATTGCTGATCGTCCAACGATAGGACATCCATGAACAGTAGTTTACGGGCCCTACGATATTCTGATATCCCATTTCCTTTGCACGGTGCTCAATGTTCTGAAAAAGCTTTGCTACATCTTCCCACGATTCCTGAAGCTTAGTAAAACCAAATAAACATGGATGATCCGTCATTTTTTTGTTGATAATCAGATAAGCTTCCGAGCCGTTTACTTCAAATCGTTCCGAATAATCCGCAAGCAATAAACTTTCTAATTCCTGATGCATTCCGTCCATCCTTTATTCTTTCTATCCTCTAAAATCGTAAGCATTCGCGCCGTATTGAGCGCAAGCTGTCTTGTATATCCGAAGCTCAGCTTTTTATCCGCCAGCCGCAATAAACTCAGCTTATTGACACAGTATTCCAATGTATTGAATTCCAGTATTTTAGAATATTCCGCATCTGACATTTCGGTTTGACTAAGCTGTTCAAATTTTCTCTTATAATAAGTGAGCGCGGAAACAATCTCCGAATCATCCAGCTGATTGAGCACCGATATCAACAGCTCTGCCACATCATGCTCCGGATTCTGATAACACGCAAGCTCCCAATCATAAATCCAAAATCCCTCCGCAGAAAATGACAGATTCCGGCAGCAGCAGTCATTATGTGTCAGCGTTCTCCGATCACAGAACCGCGACCATTCCTGACGGATATTCCGAATAAACTGTTCGATTTTATGCGTTTGCTCTCTCCCGAAAATTTCTATATTTTCATCCGAATACTTTTGAAAAATACGGAGCAGACATTGACGCGTATCGTAATAATCCGAGGGTGAATAGGAATTGAGATGTAGTGGTTTCACACACGCTGCATCCATAAAATACTGCGCATGCAGCCTGGCAAGCATATCCAGAATCGCATATAGATATCGTTTTTCATATACACCACTCGGAAGTTCTTCCATCGCCAGTAGGGATTCGTTCCGTAACAGATTCACAGAAAATCCTATCATATGCGGAATATAGCTTTGAAAACCCTGAGAAAGTGCCTGATAGAGATATCGTTCGCGCGTCACACTGCCGCAATAACCAAATATTTTATGATGGAGCACAAGCATACAGAATAATCCCGGCTCATCTTCGCTCAGCATTCGTATGCCATTCAGAATAATCCGAACAGATTTTCTTTTCCCGATGAATACACTTGTCTGTGAATCGGAAAATCCAACCCGATACCGCATGACGCCTGCCTTTTTTGATGAAATTCGGCTGGAAATTCCATCATCTGCGCAGATTGGTTCCAATATTATCCGAACAGGTACGGCGTTATAAATCCTGCGAATTGCAGATTTTAAATTCATATTATTGGATGTCCTTCAATTCAAAATTATCCTCTATATTATACATCAAAACTGACGTAATGTCAACAAAAACCGCAGTTTATCCAAGTAAACTGCGGTTTATCTTTAAAATACAATCAGCTTTGCAATCACCCGAATCATCATTGTGACATCAGCTGTCGTTAATTTCCTGTCAAAATTACAGTCTGCATTCTTTTTTCCCGTTTCGGATATCATAGCTGTCGGATCTTCGGTACAATACCGGCTTAGCAAAATGGCGTCGGAAATATCCAGCTCGCCGCTGCAATCTGCGTCCCCGACACAGGTAACAATCACAGGATCCGATGACACCGATGTAGTCGTCGTGATTGTAGTGGTAGTAGTTGTAAGCTCTTCTCTATCCCTATACGTATCACGAATAGACAAAAGCGCATCGTGAAGCTCTTTATCCGACATCTGACAGCTGTTACGATCATACTGTCCGCCCGGCGTATCCCAAAGTACAGGACAAATCCCTCCTCGCTTCAATGCCGCTTCACATACCGATGTCAGATATCTATGAATGGACGAAAGCTCCTTGTTTTTCAGCGGACATCCATATTCTCCAATAATAACCGGTATCCCCTGATCTACAAATCGTTGTTTGATCTGATCCATATTGCTGTTGAGTTCACTGATCTCTGCTTCTGTGCCCCATGTCGAGGAGCATTTTCCCCAGTCGGCATCCTCTTCCAGAATCGCAAATGTAGACGGTGTATAATAATGTACGGAAACAGCACATCTGTTTGCAGGGTCATCGGGCATCTTAAATAAGGCATCACAGGTCAGGTCAATCGCTGTATTATACCCCGAAATCAAAAGATGTCTTTTTTCGTTGTTACCGCCGGATTGCCTGACAATATCTACGAATTTCTGGTTGACGGCATTGCAAAGGGAATATGCACGATCCTTTCCTTCAGTTCCGCCCCACTGATTCCAGACTGTCTGCCAGCCCAATTCTTCATTCTGCGACTCAAATATCAATTTATCTCCGTAATCCCCGAATGCCGCACAAAGCTGTGTCCAGATTGCAGAATACTTTGCCATGACATTGTCATAGTCTGTCGGAAGGTTTTCAAGCCATCCACCATCCCAATGGAGATTCATAATCACATACATATCCGTATCCAAAGCCCATTCAACGACTTCTTTGACTCTCGCTTCATAGGCTTTGCTGATGGTATATGTTCCGTCAGTTGCCATCAGATTTGACCATGCAACGGGAATCCGGACAACACCAAATCCCGCATCTGCAATCCCTTCGATCATGTCCTGTGTAATTGTCGGACTGCCCCATGCAGTCTCATAGGAATTCGGCGTTCCATCTCCCCACTGTGCAATCCAGTCTCCGCACGATTCAAATGTATTGCCGAGATTGATGCCGATTCCCATTTCTTCCACAACATTCATGGTGGAAATGTCGCGCATCGTGCCGGCTGCTGAGATTTTCATATCCATCTGCGGCAATGAAATCATCGTCAGCGAGCAAGCTGTGGCTACAGATAACGCCTTAGCATTCTTCATACCATACCTCTTTCATATTGTCTGGATGTTCTCCCTGATTCCTGAGATTATACTAATTATACCTTCTCGTTTATCTCCCGTCAATGTAAAATTGTATTCGATAGCTGACCATTTGTGCTGTATTATATACATTTTATGCTTATGTTCTTAACACAAAAACAAACCCACCGTTCAGAGTGTCCGAATGGTGGGTTCATAGATTATTCAATTGTATTTTGAATCGCTGCAATCATAGAGTGCGCAAATTCTTTGACGTATGGCGTCGAATCTTTAGCGTATTTTGCAACAATCTCCGTAAAAGTGGTGTCTGCAATCACACCATCAGCAAAACCTGTCATATAGGCTGCCTGTGCAGGCGTCTGAATTCCAAAGCCTACAATACACGGAATATTGGTATGTGCTTTGATTTCGGAAACTGTCTGTTCAATCGTCGCCTGCATCTTAGACTGTTCATCCGACACGCCAAGTCCCGAAACAGCAAAGACAAAACCGTTCGCTTCACTTGCAATCTTCGAAATCCGACTGGCAGATGTCGGCGCAATCATCGAAATCAAATCCATTTGATATGATTTACACACGACATCAAATTCTTCCTTTTCCTCGAAAGGAACATCCGGTATAATCAGCCCTTCAATCCCAAGTGATTCACAACGCTTGCAGAATCGTTCCATGCCATACGAGAATACAACATTTGCATATGTCATAAAAATCAGCGGAATCGAAATCTCATTTCGGATTTCTTCTGCCATTTTGAAAATACGGTCTGTTGTCGCACCGCCGGCGAGTGCCCGAATATTTGCACACTGGATCAGGCTCCCTTCCGCAGTCGGATCCGAAAACGGAATGCCAAGAATCACTGCATCCGCGCCAGATTCCGCAAGTGCAAGAATATTAGCGGCGGTTGTTTCACAATCCGGATCTCCACAGGTCAGAAACGGAAGAAATACTTTTTTTTGGTTCAATATACTGGAAAGATTACTCATATAATTCTTCTCCTCTGTAACGTGCAATCGCGGCACAATCCTTATCACCGCGTCCGGAAACGGTAATGACCATAATCTGGTCCTTGTTCATCGTCGGCGCAAGCTTCAGACCATATGCAATCGCGTGTGCAGATTCAATCGCAGGAATAATTCCTTCTGTACGAGAAAGATATTCAAAAGCATCGACAGCTTCATCATCCGTTACCGGCACATATTCAGCTCTGCCGATATCATAGAGATGTGCGTGTTCCGGACCGATTCCCGGATAATCCAGACCTGCCGAAATCGAATATACCGGTGCAATCTGGCCGTATTCATCCTGACAGAAGTAAGATTTCATCCCGTGGAAAATGCCAAGCTTTCCGGTGTTGATCGTTGCAGCAGTCTCAAATGTATCAATTCCTCTGCCCGCCGCTTCACATCCAATCAGGCGTACATTCGTATCATCAATAAAGTGATAGAATGTTCCGATCGCGTTGGAACCGCCTCCGACACAAGCAAGAACTGCGTCAGGAAGCCGACCTTCCTTTTCCAGAATCTGTGCTTTGATTTCTCTGGAAATAACTGCCTGGAAATCACGGACAATCGTAGGGAACGGGTGCGGCCCCATAACGGAACCCAAACAATAATGCGTATCCTCTATCCGTTTACACCATTCTCCCATCGCCTCGGAAACAGCATCCTTTAACGTAGCGGTACCGCTTGTCACCGGAATGACCTCTGCACCCAGAAGCCGCATCCGATATACATTCAAAGCCTGGCGCTTCGTATCTTCTTCACCCATAAAAATGACACATTCCATACCCATCAGCGCAGCAGCGGTTGCCGTCGCAACACCGTGCTGGCCGGCACCGGTTTCCGCAATCAGACGAGTTTTTCCCATCTTCTTGGCAAGCAGTGCCTGTCCAAGCACATTATTGATCTTATGTGCACCGGTATGGTTCAAGTCTTCGCGCTTTAAGTAAATTTTTGCGCCGCCAAGCGCTTCTGTTAGCTTCTTCGCATAGTAAAGTCGAGAAGGTCTGCCGGCATATTCATCCAGTAAAGCCGAAAACTCAGCCTGAAACTGCGGATCATTTTTATAATACGAATAGGCTTTTTCCAGCTCTATCACCGAATTCATCAGCGTCTCAGGAATATACTGACCGCCATGAATACCAAAACGCCCGTTTGGATTACTCATATTCTTCCTCCATTGATAAAAAACTCGTCCCCGACTGTCTGATCAGTCAAGGACGAGTTTGATTGACTCGCGGTGCCACCTTGATTCATGGGAATCCCATGCCCTTTTCGGAATACTATAATATTCCAGACAATTAACGTATGTCAGAACGTCGCAGTTTTACCGGCTCAGCCGACTGCGCCCTCCGCGGGCCATTTGCTGCACAGATTCTTATTCGGCTCCCAGCATCCCGAACTCTCTGGAAAGGCTTATACAGCTTTATCTCCGCATCAACGGTTTCATTATCATATACTGTTAGCATACCATGTTTCGCGGATTTTGTCAAGCCAAATCGAGTTCAGCAAAAGATTACAGCAACTTTTCGTGATTCTGTGCAACAAACAACGAATCAATCTGTTGTTTTTATCAGAAATTACAAATCGTAGTATTTAGCAAATTCAGCCGGATGCGGCATCTGGTTGATCTCAGATCCCTCACTACGCTTTTTTGCAATCCAGAGCTGAATCAGACGCTCAGGGAATACACCCCCTGCTGTCAGATAATCGTGATCTGCTTCGAGTGCATCCAGTGCTTCATCGAGTGTTTTCGGCAAAGACTGAAGTTTTGCTTTTTCTTCTTCCGGCAGCGTATAAAGATTGAAGTCAAACGGACCCCAACCACATTTCGATGGATCAATCTTGTTCTTCACACCGTCAATACCTGCCATCAGAATCGCAGCATAGGCATAATACGGGTTACAGGTTGCATCCGGACAACGAAGCTCAAAACGACGCTTCGACGGAGATTTTGCATATGCAGGGATTCGAATAACCGCACTGCGGTTCGAGGTTGCATAACCGATTGTGACAGGTGCCTCGAAGCCGGGAACCAATCGCTTATAGCTGTTGGTCGAAGGGTTCGTGAATCCGGCAAGAGACGCTGCGTGTTTCAAAAGACCGCCGATAAAGTAGAGTGCGGTATCCGAAAGCTCGGAATAGCCATTCGGATCATAGAACACAGGCTTGCCATCCTTGAACAGAAGCATATGTACGTGCATACCGTTTCCGGCTTCCTTATAAATGGGCTTCGGCATAAATGTGGCTGTCTGGCCATTCTCCAGAGCAGCATTCTTGACGATGTACTTAATAATCATCGTCTTATCTGCCATTTCGGTCATTTCACCAAGCTCTACTTCGATTTCAACCTGACCGGAGCCTCCGACTTCATGATGATGATACTTGACCTGAACACCGCGTTCTTCGAGCATCATACAAATCTTCGAGCGAAGGTCATAAGTCAGGTCGTTCGGCAAGTCTGCATGATATCCGCGATGCGAAGGCGTTACATATCCACCGTTATTATCTCCGATTTCAGAACTGCACCATGCAGATTCCTTGGACGAAAGCTGAACGCCGATACAGTCAGGCTGTGTGGTATAACCGACACCATCAAAAATATGGAACTCAAACTCCGGACCGATAATCATTTCATCTGCAATACCGGTCGATTTCAGATACTCAACCGCGTGCTTCGAAACATTTCTCGGATCCTGATCGAAGCGGTAATTCGGCTCGGCAATGACATAGACATCACCAATCATAGAAAGCGTTGTGATTTTCGCAAACGGATCAAGTGCAGCACTGGACAAATCCGGAATAAAAATCATATCGCTTTTCTCAACAGCGGCAAAACCGTAGTTGGATCCATCAAAGCCGATGCCGGATTCCATCAGTTCCGGTACAAAACGGCTCTCTGGAATTGCAATATGACGCCATCTTCCGTCGATATCCACCATCTTAAAGTCAATCATTTTTACGCCATGATCGGCACAATACTGTTTTGCCTCATCAAATGTTTTGAACATGATTTTCTTCTCCTTTGAATTTTTGAATGAAACATGATCGTGTAGTGTTGTTTTACCATTTATTTGCAAACCAACATAAAATATTATATCACTTTCCCCCGATAATGTCAACAGCTATTTGAAATATTATACAGAAAAAGTCCGAAAGGCTTTAAAACCTTTCGGACTTTTCACTACTTCTTGTATCAGATCAAGACTGAATGTAAAATCTAATTATCTCAGCTTTGCGATAATGCGAAGGATTTCAGATGCATCCTTAGCAGAAATCACATTGTTAGAGTCGATATCTGCATTCAGCTTACCCTGGGAAGTGATACGGAGTGCAGTATCTTCAGTAGCAATTCTTGCAGTAAAGATAACGTCACTGATATCGACCTCTCCATCACAGTTTGCATCACCAAGCTTTGTTACCTTCGGAGCCGAGGTAGTGGTTGTTGTGGTGGTGGTAGTTGTGGTTGTAGTTGTTTTAGAAGTAGTAGTAGTGGTTGTAGTGGTTTTCGATGTAGTAGTTGTGGTTTTGGTAGTTGTTGCAGTGCCGGACTTATGAAGAACAACCTTTTCAATCTTGACAGCATTGCCATGCGGCCAGAAGACCATTGCCTTAACAGTCTGACCAACATTGGAAGGAATGGTGTAAGTAACCTCTACCTTACCGTTCTTAACTGCAACATTGAAGTCTTCCTGCTCCCAGTCACCATTCCATGTACCAAATGCACCAGCACTCTCGGTGTCATTGGAAGTTACGGAGTAATAGAGAGTTGCGGACTTTGCGCCCTGCGGAGCAAATTCAACATAGTTATTGATCTCGCCGTCATCGCCCTTTTCGGTACCCTGCTCAATATCCTTGCCAACTGTCAGAACAACATCAGTGCTGGTAGGCGGAGCGGTTGTAACAGTACCGGAGGAAGAACCACCCTTATGGAGAACAACCTTTTCAATCTTGATTGCATTGCCATGCGGCCAGAATACCATTGCCTTAATGGTCTGACCAACATTAGAAGGTACATCGTAAGAAACTTCTACCTTGCCGTTCTTAACTGCAACATTGAAGTCTTCCTGTGCCCAGTCACCGTTCCATGTACCGAATGCGCCTGCACTCTCAGTATCATTGGAGCTGACGGAATAGTAAAGCGTAACAGACTTTGCACCCTGCGGAGCGAATTCAACATAGTTATTGATCTCACCGTCATCGCCCTTTTCAGTACCCTGCTCGATATCCTTGCCAACAGTCAGTACAACATCACCGGATGTATCGCCGTGCGGAGTCGAAGTAGTGGTTGTTGTAGTGGTGGTAGAAGTCGAGGTAGAACCGGAGTTCGAAGGTGTAGTGGTAATATCGGAGCTGCCGCTATAAATCTTATCAACGCCTACGATAGAAGTATCGGTCGAACCGGTACCATAGAGCTGATAGAGACCTGCTGCTGCGCCGACAAGACCAGCATTATAGTCGATAGCAACCTCGTTACACATATAGTCATTCAGAACATCCTTGTACTGTCCGTTCTTGTTGGGGCCGCCGGTCAGAGCACCGATCAGTGTCTTACCGTTTGTAGGATGGTAAGTTGTTGTGTTTTCGCTCATGCCATCGCCATAACCCTGATAGCCGGAAGCTGCTCTGTGGTGAGTATTCTTTGCAGAATTGGAAGCAAAGCCGGTAACAAAGCATACATTAAACGGGTTCTCGCCAAGAATGTAGTTCATCTGACCCTTTGCCCAGTTGCCATAATTCGCACTGGAATTCTTTGTTGCAACGAGCATAGACATCTGCATCGAGCAGTTCAGACGTGCGCTACCCCAGTCATCCATGCAGAGGTAGTTGTTGTTGTTTGCATAACCGCCGAGGAAGCTGTTGACCTTACCCCAGTCACCGGTAATATGCGCATAAACACAAGCTGCGCCAAGACCTCTGTTATCCCAGCCGTCACACCAGCCAAGATACTGTGTCTGCTTGCTTGCACAGTCATTCTTATACTTGTCATTATTCGTTGCAAGATAGAGCCATCCTGCTGCATTTGCCTGTTCATCGGTAGGTGTACAGCCGTTTGCCAGATAGAAACCGCTGGGACCGTTCGACTCGCATTTGTTATGTGCAGTCGAGAAGTTATAAAGTGCCTCAGCATATTTCAGGTCTTCGGAATCCTTGAAGTTGATGTAGTTCAGCGCGAGTGCTGCTGCATAGTCAGCTGCGATGTCGCTGGCACTATTCGAAGTCCAGAACATCTTTCTGCCGCCGCCCTGCTTTTCGGGTGCACCCCAGTAGCTGTGATCCTCGGTACCGTCGCCCTTCTGATAGAGGAAGCTCGAAACACTATTTCCATTGAGCTTTGTAGATCTCTTGAAGAAATCACAGAAGTGATCGACGATCATCTTGAGGTGGTCAGCCTGACCGGTTTTGACGTAGGCATCCTTGAACTCATAGTAGCTCCATCCGAGAACAGAAGCAGTAAAGCCCTGCGGAAGACCGAACATTGCATGGTCGCCTGCGTCGTGGAAACCGCCATCGATTTCATCATCGGTATGGCAGTTGCCTCTCCATGTGATAGCCGACTTTGTGTCAACTTCCTTGCCGCACATATTGGCATCATAGAAATACAGCGAATACTGAAGCAATTTTGCATAGTTATCGCTGCCGGCAGCATTTGCTACCATAGGAGTGTTTCCATTACTCGGCAAGCAGAATGTACTTGCGGTAATGGCGGCGCCGAGGCATACAGCGCCAAGTTTTTGAATGAAATTTCTTTTCATAAAAATCCCCTCTCGCATTAATTTTATGCCCTCTCTTAAATTTATGTTGGCAGACATACCAACACCATTATCATTATATCGTATAATTCACCCAATTATATGGATATTTTATGAACAGACAATGAATAATTTTTTATAGACAGAAAACTTTACTCCCAAAATTTGTGCACCATTAACAAATGAATGTAGAATATCCTTTGTTTCCATGACTGTTTGTGATCGTAAATTCCTATCATTTGAATGATTCCTATAAAAAAGCGGAAACCATGACAGTTTCCGCTTTTACAATAGCCTTTGTATCTTCAGATTGTAAGACTTCCGCCGCAGTTCTGACAGAATTTACCGCCGCTGGCAGGAGAACCGCAGTTCGGACAGAATTTCGGACCGGAGCTAACCGGTGCAGCCGGAGGCGTAGTCGGCACGGCTGGTGCAGTCGGTACGGCAGCGCGATTCTGTGCAGCCATTTCATTCATTGCTGCCATAACGGAAGCGCCTCGTTTTCCGTCCTCGACAGCCTGACAAATCTTTTCACACATAGACTGATATTCCTGATAACGTCTATGGTCGAGTGTTGATCCCATCATCTGCGGTCCAAAGCCATTCCCAATCAATCCGGTGAACGCACCGTTCATTGTTCCGACGGTTTCGAGCGTGACCGTGGTCAGATTGAGTTTAAAGCGCATTTTATCAAAATATGGATTATTGCGGACATCAATCTCCACGTAAAAATCATAGTGGTGCTCAAAACGCGGCGGATGATAGCTTACCATTTCTCCGCTGTCGGTTCTGCGTTTTTTCTCCTCATCTCTGACCTTTACATCCGGAATGCAGGATACAACATCCGAAAATGATACGACATCCGGGTTTTTCTCCAGATAATCTTTCTCGTCTGTGACAAAAAACCGCGACGGGATTCCATTGACTTCCTCGATATACATCTTATAATTATCGCCGATGACTCTGGACACAGAAAAACCGTTGAGCGTCAGTTGATTCTGTTCACGATAAGCAAGCTGTTCCTTAATTTCCTCAATAGTCGAATGACGGCGTTCCGTAAACCACGGTGACAACTTCCGTGCACAATCTTTACAACAGTTGCCATCATCGAGCTTGCGATTTCCGAGGAGACCGATTTTCTCTCCGCAGATGTTGCAATACTTTTTGTCAAACAATCCCATAATTGTATACCTCCTTGTATGTTCGATGCATTACGTTCTGATATCGACAGCGAGACTACTGCTGCACAATATAAATTGATTATATCATATCTTTTATGAAATTGCAATCCAATTCGGCTACTTTTTGTGTTTTATTTTTAAAGCTCCCTTCAATATTCCGATTCGCATTCAAGATGCTTCCCCCTTTTTACAGAACTATATATGTATACTACCATTCGTATGAGCCAGTCTGAAAGTTTAGAAACTATAATAACCCCAAATATAAACTTGCAAAAAATAATAAAATCATGTATAATATTTGTATGAAATTTACCGTCGTTTCAAAAGCGGCGGATATAGGAGGAAACTATGCACGTTTTAAAAGATCTCGAACCCCGGAAAGTTTTTATGTTCTTTGAGGAAATCTCACAAATCCCTCATGGTTCCGGCAACACGGCACAAATTGCCGACTATTGCATGAATTTTGCCAAGCAGCGTGGGCTGAAGGCGATTTATGATGCAACAGGCAATGTCATTATCTACGCCCCCGGTACCGCCGGCTATGAAAACAGCGAACCGCTGATTATACAGGGACATATGGACATGGTCTGTGAAAAAAACGCTGACTGTACCCAAAATATGGATACCGATGGATTAACACTTATGACCGACGGAAAATACGTCTGGGCAGACGGCACGACATTGGGCGGAGATGACGGTATCGCACTCGCCTACATCTTTGCCATCCTCGATTCTGATGATATCCCCCATCCCCCGATTGAAGCGCTCATCACACGTGACGAGGAAACCGGTATGTACGGTGCTATGGATTTTGATCCGGCTCTTATAAGTGGAACCAAAATTCTGAATATTGACTCCGAGAAAGAAGGCGTTCTGACCGTCAGCTGTGCGGGCGGCATTACAGCTCACTGTGTATTTGAACTCAGCCAGCAATATCATAGACCTGCATATGAATATGAAATTTCCGTTTCCGGTCTGCTCGGCGGTCATTCCGGTGCTGATATCGGAAAGGGCAGACTGAATGCTTTTAAAATGCTCAGCAAACCGCTCAAACACATTACTGATTGTTATTTCGGAACCATTTCCGGCGGCGGAAAAATGAATGTCATTCCCCAGAATGCTTCTGTCATCATCGGTTCGGATGACGAAAAGCTCGACACACTCCAACAAATCGTGAAACACTGCAATGATCAAAAGTACGGCGGTGATACCGATCCCGGTCTTTTATTCTCCGTCAAAGAAATTGATACCCGCGGCAAAGTCAAATATCTCAAAAACAAATGCTATCTATATGATATGTATGATTTTCTCAGATGCTTCCCGACCGGTGTACAGACCATGAGTGACAGCATCGAAGACATGGTTGAAACTTCTTTGAATCTTGGCGTTCTGGAACTGAAAGATTCTGAGCTGCACTGTGATTTCCTGATCCGCAGCAATTCCGAAGGCGGCAAAGAAGTGGTTGCGGGAACCGTTCGTGACTTTACCAAATCCATCGGTGATGAAATTGACTTTGTAGAAATGACGCTTTCATCCGAATATCCGGCCTGGGAATACCGCAAAAACTCGCCCTTACGCGATCGGATGATCGAGGTTTTCCGCGAGCAGTACGGAAAAGAACCCATTGTCGCAGGGATTCACGCCGGTCTGGAATGCGGTATCTTTGCAAAGAAAATCAAGGACGCAGATATCGTATCCATTGGGCCGGATATTGCCGATATTCATACACCCAAGGAACGGTTGGATGTCGCATCTGCCGCCCGTGTATGGGAATATGTCAAAGAAATCCTGCGCCGCAGCCGTTGAAATATTTTTCAAAAATCGCACAAAACCTATTGCATTTCTTGTCGAAATATGTTATAATTATCGAACGAGTACCGCCATAAAGAAAAATATGGCGATTTGGAGGTTAAAATGGACAAAAAGACAGAATTCAAACCCTATATTCCGGCGTCCAAGGTGACACCGGAGCTAACGGTCACATCTATTATAATCGGTGTGCTGCTGGCTGTGATCTTCGGAGCTGCCAATGCATATCTTGGCTTACGAGTCGGTATGACCGTATCCGCATCTATCCCGGCAGCGGTTATCGCTATGGGCGTTATCCGCGTAATCATGAAAAAGAATTCCATTCTCGAAAGCAATGTGGTACAGACGATTGGTTCCGCCGGTGAATCTGTCGCGGCAGGTGCAATTTTCACCATTCCGGCACTGTTTCTCTGGGCTGCGGATGATTCTCTGGGCATCGAAATGCCCGGTATTCTCGAAATCACTCTGATCGCCATGATCGGCGGTCTCCTCGGTGTTTTCTTCATGGTACCCCTGAGAAACGCCCTGATCGTCCGTGAGCATGGTGTACTTCCCTATCCGGAAGGCACCGCTTGTGCAGAAGTTCTGCTCGCAGGCGAAGAAGGCGGCTCAAATGCTTCGACTGTATTTGCAGGTATGGGCTTTGCCGCACTGTTTAAATTTATCATCGACGGCATCAAGGCTGTTCCGGGTGAAGTATCATTCCGCGTGAAGGGCTATGCCGGAGAAATCGGTACTCAGATCTATCCTGCCGTTATGAGTGTAGGATATATCTGCGGTTTCCGTATTTCATCCTATATGTTTGCCGGCGGTGTACTGAGCTGGCTGGTTCTGATTCCGCTGATTGTCATGTTCGGCGGCGATGCCGTTATCTACCCCGGCACAGATCAGAGCATTCTTCAGATTTTCGAAGCAGAGGGCGCAAGCGGTATCTGGAGCAATTATATCCGTTACATCGGTGCCGGCGCACTCGCAGCGGGCGGTATCATCAGTCTGATCAAGTCTCTTCCGCTTATCATTCGCACTTTCAAGGACGCACTGAAGGGCATGGGAAGCGGTACAGGTGCATCGAACCTTCGTACCGAACAGGATGTCAGCATGAAGATCGTTCTGGCTTCAATCGCAGTTCTGACACTTCTCATCTGGCTGATTCCCGCAGTTCCCGTAAATCTTCTCGGCGCAATCATTATTGTTGTATTCGGATTCTTCTTTGCAACCGTATCTTCCCGTATGGTCGGTCTGGTCGGCAGCAGTAATAACCCTGTTTCCGGTATGGCGATTGCAACCCTCCTGATCTCGACCCTTATCCTCAAAGCAACCGGTATGACCGGCGCTGCCGGAATGACCGCAGCAATTTCCATCGGTTCTATCATCTGTATCATTGCTGCAATTTCCGGCGATACATCTCAGGACCTGAAAACCGGCTTCCTTCTTGGCTCTACCCCGAAAAAGCAGCAGATCGGTGAAGTTATTGGTGTTGTTGCTTCCGCGCTCGCAATCGGTGCTACGCTCTATCTGCTGAATAATGCATGGGGCTTTGGTTCCGAAGAACTTGCAGCACCGCAGGCAACACTCATGAAGATGATTGTCGAAGGTGTTATGAGTGCAGAATTACCCTGGGGACTTGTGTTTGTTGGCGCATTCATCGCTGTTCTCGTTGAAGTTATGGGTATTCCCGTGCTTCCGTTCGCAATCGGTGTGTATCTCCCTGTACAGCTGAATGCCTGCATTATGGTAGGCGGTATCATTCGCCAGATCTTCGAAAAGATGAAGAAAGAAGAGAATAAAAAGAAGGAAATCATCAATGATGGTGTACTCTTCTGTTCGGGTATGATCGCTGGCGAAGGTCTTGTCGGTATTCTCCTGGCGATTCTCGCAGTCGCTGGTGTTGCAGATGTAATTGACCTCACAAAGATGTTCCAGCTGCCCGAGGCTGTATTAAGTATCGGCAGTATTGTACTCTTTGGTATTATCATCCTGACACTCCTCAAGTTTACGATCTGGAAGAAAGCGAAAAAGGACAGCAACTAATATGGGTCGGAAACCGAAAGACGAAAACTATCTGGAGCGCATTCCTGTACGACCGGAAGGTTTGGAATGGTCTGTGGATACAGAAGGTATTGTGACACTCGAAGTAGAGAATAAGGGAGCTATGAATCGCATCGCGCAAAAGCTCCTCAAAAAACCGAAGATTTCTTATATCCATCTGGATGAAATCGGCAGCTTCGTATGGCCGCTGATGGATGGGGAACGAGATATCACCGAAATCGGTGCGCAAATGGATGCTCATTTCGGAGAAAAGATTCACCCTACCTACGAACGTCTGGCACAATTTTTCAAAATTCTCGAAAGCTACGGCTTTGTACAGTGGAAAACACGCTAATTCTTTTCTACAACTCAAAACAGAGATGCAGACTCATGCATCTCTGTTTTTTATGCAATCAACTGAATCTTCCGGAGCAGCTCTGTACAAACGCTCTAAACTATGCTATAATGCACTAGATGAAAAAATGTATGTCAGGAGAATGCTATGTTAGGAGTTTTGGTCAATACAGCCACAGTTATTATCGGTTCGCTGATTGGAATATTCGTTAAAAAGGGACTGCCCGAAAAATTAGCAAAAGCATTGACAACCGCAGTCGCACTCGCTGTTCTCTACATCGGAATCGATGGAATGATGAGCGGCGAAAATACACTTGTACTGGTGCTTTCTATGGTAATCGGCGCGGTAATCGGCACACTCCTTGATCTCGATCGCCGTCTTGAATCGCTCGGAAAGAAAATCGAAAGCAAATGCAAAGGTTCCAAAAATACGAAAATTGCTGAAGGCTTTATCAGCGCAACGCTCCTTTTCTGTGTTGGTGCAATGACAATTGTCGGTGCGCTCCAATCAGGACTAAACGGAAATCATGAAACACAGTATACCAAAGCAATTCTTGACTTTATTTCTTCAATTATACTCGCTTCTACACTCGGTTGGGGTGTTATCCTTGCCGCTGGCTCTGTGCTGATATTACAGGGCTCTATTGTCATCTTAGCGCAATTTCTGGAGCCATATCTCAACAGCTATGTAATCGGAGAAATGACCTGTGCAGGTTCCGTACTGATTTTCGCGCTTGGACTGAATCTTCTTGGGATCACGAAAATCAAACTGATGAATTATCTACCGGCAATATTTGTACCGATTATCTTATGTATGGTGTTAAAATAAGATAAAAAATCTGCGCAAATCAGCAGACAGTTTGAATGTTCGGATTCTTATCGCAGTTGACATCACCGGAAGAAAGCAGAGGAAAAATCTCCTCAACGTCAGAACAGCACAAAGCCACGCTGCTGCGTGGCTTTTTGCTCTGTTATATTTTATAAGAACAGCATTGGTCTGAGTGACCCGACTTGAACGGGCGGCCTCTACCACCCCAAGGTAGCGCGCTACCAACTGCGCCACACCCAGACAACAGATATATTATATCACAATCATTTGGAAAAGTCAAGTGTTTTTTGAAAAAAAATTGCGGCAGATGCAAAAATCGCATCTGCCGCAAACTGAATCAATAACCGAAGTTAGATGTCGGATTGGGACCGTACATATTATCACCACGATCGCCAGGCTTTGCAAGTGCAATAAGCAGAAGAATTCCACCAACAAGCGGAATGAAAGCAATGAAATAGTATGCACCGCTTTTCCCGATATCATGCAAACGGCGCCAGACAAGTGCCAAGGAAGGAATAACGAGTGCGAGCGAAAACAGGAAACCAATCATTGCACCAACTTCTCCAAGTAAACCGCCGATAAATCCAACTACAATGCCAAGGAGAAACTGAGCGAGATAAGCCCACCAGAAGTCAGCACGGGATGTACGGCCGTTGAAATTTGCATAGTTTGTCATCATTTTTACGAACGCAGAAATCATTGGGTTTTGCATAAAGAATTACCTCCAAATCATTTTTAAACGCATTTCAATTACGTCAATACAAATATTATAGCTGAATTAAGCCGAAAAGTCAAGGTTTTTTTTCAACCTAATCGGAGATTTTTCGACACATCCCACGTTGTAATTTGTAGAACTTGACAAAAAATTAGTCTCCCAGCGCAACAATATGCCAACATTCCTGCGCATATTGTAAAATCGTGCGATCGGAACTGAATCTTCCGCTTGCACAAATATTATGCCACTGCTTCGCCGAGAAGAGATCTTTCTTTCCATAATCCGAAATTGCACGAAGCTTTGTTTCCACATAATCCGGTAAATCCAAAAGCAGATAATAATGATCCGACTGATGCCAGCTCGCACCGTCAAGCAATGCAAAATACAATTCCCGGAATTCACCCGTTCCATCATCGGATACGGTTCCGTCAATCAAACTTCTGACGACGCGTGCTGTTCGGGGATTCTTTGCCATGACACTGCGGCTGCAATAATTCTGAAGCTCGGAAAGCTCCTTGACTGTCGCACCGAAAATATAGTTATTTTCAGAACCCGCTGCTTCCACAATTTCAATATTGGCACCGTCGAGCGTACCGAGTGTAACCGCGCCGTTCAGCATCATTTTCATATTACCCGTACCGGATGCTTCTGTACCAGCTGTTGAAATCTGCTCAGAAATATCACAGGCCGCTACGAGTTTTTCTGCGTAGGACACATTATAATTCTGGACAAAGACAACTTTCAGAATGCCATCCATTTCTGGATCATTATTAATGAGTTTTGCGATCTCATTGATATACTTAATAATCGCTTTTGCGCGGCGATAACCGGGGGCAGATTTTGCACCGAAAATAAACGTGGTCGGATGGAAATCAGAAATACTACCCTCTTTTAATCCATAATAAATCCAGAGAATCGAAAATGCATTCAGGAGCTGTCGTTTATACTCATGCAGACGTTTAATCTGAATATCAAAGCAAGCGTCCGGATCAATTTCAATTTGCTCATGTTTTGCGATATAGTCGGCAAGCTGCTTCTTTTTTTCTGATTTTACGGCACGAAACGCCGCCAGCACATCCGCATCATTCGCACAATCTGAAAGTGCAGAAAGCTGCTCCAGATCACAAAGAAATTCATCCGTTCCAAGCTTTTGCGCGAGTAAATCCGTCAATTCAGGATTACATACACCAAGCCATCTGCGCTGGGTAATACCATTGGTTTTATTCTGGAATTTTTCCGGACTATATGCATACCAATCCCGCAAAACCGTGGTTTTTAAAAGTTCCGTATGAATCTCCGCTACACCGTTGACATATCTGCCTGCGTAAAGTGCAAGATTCGCCATATGCACACGGTTATCTTTGATGATACGCATACTCTGAATCTGCGGAAGCGGCAGATCCTTTGCATACGATTCTTCGAGAAACGCTTCCGAAATCTGGAGTACAATGTTGTAAATTTCAGGCAGAATCTCCTCCATCAGTTCACAATCCCATGTTTCAAGCGCTTCCTGCATAATAGTATGATTTGTATACGAAAAGACCTGTTTTGCCATTGCAAGTCCCTCGGCAAATGAATATCCTTCCTGCTCCAACAGTCGGATCAGCTCCGGAATTGAAATAACAGGATGCGTATCATTCAGCTGGACTGCCAATTTTTCGGATAGGTTGTCGAGTGTCCCATACTGTGCTTTATGCTTTTTGATTGCATCTGCGAGAGATGCAGCACAGAAGAAATACTGCTGCTTTAATCGGAGCGATTTTCCTTCCCGTGTATCGTCATTCGGATAGAGACAACGTGAAATATCTTCCGCAGCAATTGTTTCTTCCGACGCACGCAGATAATCCTGTGCATTGAATGTCCGGAAATCAAAGGAATTGACCGGTTCTGCCTGCCACAAACGAAGCGTTCCGATATGCGGTTTGCTGCCCCGTGGGGCATATCCGAAAATCGGCATATCATACGGAACTGCACGCACCATCTGGTCGCGATATGAAATCAGCACCGCGTCCTTTTCACAGCGTACACTCCACGGATCGCCAAATCTAGACCAGTCATCTCCGGTTTCAACCTGTCTGCCGTCCGCGAAAGACTGTTTAAACAGACCGTACCGATAACGAATGCCATATCCGTCCACAGGCAGCGAACAGGAAGCGGCACTATCCAAAAAACAAGCTGCCAGTCGTCCCAGTCCACCATTGCCAAGGGCTGCGTCTTCAATTTCTTCAAACACAGAGAGCGATGTTCCCGCATTCCGAAACGCTGTTTCGACTTCATCCAGAAGTCCCAGACAATAGAGATTATTATAAACGGCTCTTCCCATCAGAAATTCCATCGAGAAATAACAAACGCGTCTGGATGCGAGATGTGCCGCTCTGCAAGCATTCCAGCGCGGCATCAGTTCCTTGCATACTGCATGACCCAGAGCATTGTGTAATGTATAAACTTCCGCTTCCGCTATCGGCATCCCGATTTCAGCTTCGCATGACTGCATGATTTTTTCTGTAATATTCAAAATATATGCGCCTCCATATCTGATTATGATTCATCCTGAGATACAGCATTCAATCTGCCGTAAACTTCATTCAGCGCGCGGATTTTCTGCTGAATCTTCCCGGTATACTCCGCGGCCTGTGTCCGGTACACCCAGTTTCCGCCAAGCGTAGAAGGTGTATTGATTCTGGCGGATGCAGGAGCATCCAGAAAATCCTGTATCTGTGCAATTGCAATTCGGGACGTACTGCCCCATACCGCACGCACCATCGCTTTCGGCAATTGTTTTGTACGCTTCACGCCAAGATATTTCATTGCATAGGCATTGGTTTCCGGCTGATTGGATTTTACCCATCCGCGTAATGTGTGATTATCATGGGTTCCCGTATAGCATACCCAATGATCCGATAAATAATTATGCGGGAGATAGGGATTGTCCGCATCCGAATCAAACGCGAACTGTAAGACCTTCATTCCCGGGAAGCCGGTACGCTTCAGAAGGCGTACCACCGCAGGGGTAATCACGCCAAGATCTTCTGCAATCACGGACATCTCCCCGAATTTCGCTTTTGCCGCTGCCCAGAGTGCATATCCCGGACCCTTTTTCCATTTTCCGTGTTCAGCAGTTTCCGCACCATAGGGAATCGCGTAATACCGCTCAAAGCCTCTGAAATGGTCAATCCGTACCGTATCGTACAAAGAAAGTGTGAATTTCAGCCGCTCCAGCCACCAGCGATAACCATCCGATTTCATGTTGTCCCAATCCCATATCGGATTCCCCCAAAGCTGCCCTGTCAGGGCAAAACAATCGGGCGGACAGCCGGCTACAACCGTCGGACGTTTTTCCTTATCCAGCTGAAACAACTTTGGCATTGCCCAGACTTCCGCACTGTCATATGCCGCATAGATCGGGATATCTCCGATCAAACGTATCCCCTTCGCATTGGCATACTGTTTCATCGCCGTCCACTGTGTAAAGAAACAAAACTGCTCAAATTCATAGAATCCGATGTGATCGGCATATTTTTCCTTTGCTTCGGCAATCGCATTCTTGTCATACATCGCAAGCGGTGTTTCCCATTCATACCAGGGCAGACCGTCATGTTCGCTCTTCAACGCCATAAACAAGGCATAATGCTTCAGCCAGCGTTTATTCTGCTGGCAGAATTTCCGGAACCCCACGATTCTTTTCCGCTTGAAATTTTCGTATGCAATCCGAAGAACAGGCTTAACCTGTTCATACAGACAGGCATAATCAATTCGATTCGGTTCCGTTTCCCAGACAATCCCTTCGTAATCGCCCGGACACAGCAAGCCCTGCTTTGCGAGAAGATCAAAATCTATAAAATATGGATTTCCGGCATACACCGAACAGGACTGATACGGAGAATCACCATATCCGGTCGGTGAAAGCGGTAAAACCTGCCAGTAATGACAGCCCGCTCCGGACAGAAAATCTATAAAATCATATGCCGCTTGTCCCATTTTCCCGATGCCATGGCGGGACGGGAGCGCAGAAACCGGCATCAATATTCCGCTTTCTCTCATAATTCCTCCGATTCCATCACCGTATAACAACAGTGATTTGATATATACTAACCCCAAAATATCGAAATGAGGCATTGCTATGAAACAATTTGGCGAAACCACAATCGCATTTCTGATGGGATTTTTTCTTTATACGCTGATTGAAATTACCGGCAGAGGCTATACCCACTGGACAATGGCTCTCGCCGGCGGTCTGACACTTGCGATGCTCTATCGCATGGAATGTACCCTTCACGCATCCTATGTCGAAAAAGCACTCCTCGGTGCACTGTTCGTAACCGCACTGGAATTCACAGTCGGCATTTTTGTAAATCTGATTCTGGGCTGGGAAGTCTGGAACTATTCCGAAGTCTATCCCAATCTCTTAGGTCAGATCTGTCTTCCGTTTTCCGCACTCTGGTTTATCCTCTGTATTCCGGCATCCATGATTTGCCGCAGAATTCACTTACAATACCACCCGGTTACCTGACAGCAGAATCACCATGCCTATTCATTTTCGTATGAATCCATTCGCTTAGCTCGCAAGCCATTTCCTGATGTTCAGCAATTCGCGGATGACCGGGCGTACCGATGCCGGAGCGTTTGAAACGAAACCGCATGACGCGGGCATCCCCGATCATCTCACAGGCTTCATCCAGCAATGCTTCCCAGTATTCCGAATGACAGAGTATCGTCAGCATCAGTACAAAGCGTGCATCGGGATATTTTTCCATTAAATCCCTTATGATCGCAGTATATCGTGAAAGCCAGTACTTTCTGGCGTCCGCTGCCAGCTCCTCCACATCATCCTCGCCGATATGATGGTCGTTCTGACCGATCGCAAAGACTACAACATCTGGCTGATACAAGGAAAAATCCCATTCCGTCATACATGGTGCTGACGGCAGATAGCATAGTTTATCATATACACTTTCCATGCCGTATTCGCCGTATGCAAAATATCCTGTTCCGTCCAGCAATGCAATACCGCCCTGTGATACGAGATGTACTTCGGCATTCAGAAGCCGGGCCGTCTGCATCGCATAGCTCTGCCACGCATCATCATATACCGAATCATACGGAATCGGATCCAGCTGTCCGACATAATCATTCAACTCACAGACCGCGCCCGAGGTTACACTGTCTCCAAAAAACTCAAGCTTCAGCTTCTGATCGGAAGGAACGGTTATGACCTCCGCATCATCTGCAATCGAAATTCCACGGAGCTTGAAATAATGCGGATCATCCTGACGCTTATAGAGTGTAAACGAATGGACACCGCCCTCGGATACCGGTATGACATATTCTTCCGGTGCATCTGTACACGAGGTCAACGTAAACTGATACAAAATCCCGTCCAATACATACCCAAGCTTCGATACATGATAATTCTTGAAATTCTCAATGCATACCGAAAGATATTTTCCCGTAAAGCCGAATGTCACAGACGATCCTGACCAGTAAAATTCCGGTGCATTCGGATTCTTTCTGCCGATTCTTCCCTGATATCGGAGCGCAGGATCCGACGGCATAATAATCTTCATATTCTTCGCCTCTCTTTTGATTTCTCTCTATCCCGGTTCTTGTTCGCTTATCAATGGTAGTTTACCCCTGACATTTCAAATATTATACCACTCGGATCAAAAAATGTCAATGAATGATATCGTTACCTCTTGCATTTTTCGTCCGGATGTAGTATAATCAGTATAGAAACCTGACTTTAAGATTCGCTCCGACAAGGAAGGTGCACATTTCATCGCTTTTGATATCCGATTTTCGGATCTGACGCCTAAACTGTGCCCTTTCTAAGAAGGACACAGTTTTTTATATAGGAATATGAAAATGAGCCATTACGACAACAATACCTTAATTCAAAAGCTCGCGGAAACGCATTCTCTCTCTCTTTCAGAATATCAGTTCCTGATTACCCACAGAGATGCTGACAGTTCCCGTTTTCTGACAGCACTTGCTGCGGATGTAAGAAAAAAAATCTATGGCAATCGGATCTTCATCCGCGGTCTCATCGAAATCAGCAATATCTGTAAAAACGACTGCTTGTACTGCGGAATCCGTAAAAGCAATACCAAGTGCAGACGCTATCGGCTGACACACGATGAAATTCTGAACTGCTGCCGCGAAGGATATGCGCTTGGCTTCCGTACCTTTGTATTACAAGGCGGCGAGGACGGCGCATTCACGGATGACACACTTTGTCAGATCATTAAAAGCATCAAACAGGAGTATCCGGATTGTGCGGTGACACTCTCACTCGGAGAACGCTCCTTCGAAAGCTTCCGGACACTCTTTGATACCGGTGCGGATCGCTATCTTCTCCGACACGAAACTGCTGATGCGGATCATTATGCCTTGCTTCACCCCTCAAATATGCAGTTTCAATCCCGGATGCAAGCACTCAAAGACCTGAAAGCAATCGGCTATCAGACAGGCTGCGGGTTCATGGTCGGCTCTCCGTTCCAGACACCGCTGACGCTCGCAAAAGACTTGAAATTTATCGAAGAATTTGCACCGGATATGTGCGGAATCGGCCCGTTTCTGCCGCATCATGCGACACCTTTTGCGAAATATCCTGCAGGCTCTGCAGAGCTGACCTGTTTTCTGCTTTCTGTCATCCGCCTGATTCGCCCCAACATCCTGCTTCCGGCTACAACTGCCCTCGGTTCACTTTCGGATGACGGCAGACTAGAGGGAATCCTTGCTGGCGCAAATGTCATCATGCCGAATCTTTCTCCGCAATCAGTACGCGCGGATTATCAGCTTTATGACAATAAAAAACATTCAGGTTCTGAATCCGCACAAGGATTATCCATCCTCAAACATCAATTCCAATCGGTCGGCTATGAAATCGTAACAGACCGTGGAGATATTTATCACATCTAACAGGGAAGACTTGATCTGACCCGAAAGAAAGGAGCTTTTTATGGCTGTCTACAATCCTAAGTCCCTCAAAGCAGAGGAATTCATCAATGACGCGGAAATCCGTGAAACACTTGCATACGCTGAGGAAAATAAGCATAATGTCGAGCTGATCGACCAGATCCTCCGTAAGGCTCGTCCTTATAAAACAGAACTGGGTACAAAATGCGATGGACTGACTCACCGCGAAGCATCGGTTCTGCTTGCTTGTGATATCCCGGAAAAAGTCGAGGAAATCTATCGGATTGCCGAGGAAATCAAGCTTGCATTCTACGGTAACCGTATCGTTATGTTCGCACCGCTCTACCTCTCCAATTACTGCGTCAACGGCTGTGTTTACTGTCCCTATCACCTCAAGAACAAGCATATTCCCAGAAAAAAACTGACACAGGATGAAGTGCGCGCAGAAGTCATTGCACTCCAGGACATGGGACATAAGCGGCTTGCCATTGAAGCAGGCGAGGATCCTGTCAACAACCCGATCGACTATATCCTTGACTGTATCAACACCATATATAGTGTTCATCACAAAAACGGCGATATCCGCAGAGTAAATGTCAACATCGCTGCAACAACTGTTGAGAATTATCGTAAGCTGAAGGATGCCGGAATCGGTACCTATATTCTCTTCCAGGAAACCTATCACAAGGAAAGCTATCTGAAGCTGCATCCCACCGGCCCCAAGCATGATTACGACTACCATACAGAAGCCATGGACAGAGCAATGGAGGGCGGCATTGATGATGTCGGACTCGGCGTTCTCTTCGGGCTGGAACTCTATAAATATGAATTCGCAGGCCTGATTATGCACGCGGAGCATCTCGAAGCTGTTCACGGCGTCGGCCCCCACACCATCAGCGTCCCACGAATCAAACACGCAGATGATATCGACCCCTCTGCGTTCGACAACTCCATTTCGGATGAAATCTTCGCCAAAATCACTGCTTGTATCCGTCTTGCCGTACCGTATACCGGTATGATTATCTCCACACGCGAATCCGAGGAAGTGCGCGGAAAACTTCTGAAACTCGGCATTTCTCAGGTCAGTGGTGCTTCCAGAACTTCCGTCGGCGGTTATACCGAACAGGAACGTCCGCATGATACGGAACAATTCGATGTTTCCGACCAGAGAACACTGGATGAAGTAGTGCGCTGGCTGATGGACTGCGGGCATATCCCCTCGTTCTGCACCGCCTGCTATCGCGAAGGCAGAACCGGTGACCGCTTTATGAGCCTTTGTAAAAATGGCCAGATCCTGAACTGCTGCCATCCCAATGCGTTGATGACCCTCACCGAATTTCTTGTTGATTACGCGTCCGAAGAAACCCGAACTGTCGGTTTTGCACTCATCGAACGTGAACTCGAAAAAATTCCGAATGAGAAAGTACGTGCAATCGCGCGCCAGAACATCGAGGACATCAAGTCTTCTAATCGCCGTGATTTCCGATTCTGAGGTGAACTATGGGTTTGAATGATACTGTTTCCGCCGAACGCCCCCATATTGCATTTTTCGGCTGCCGCAATGCCGGAAAATCCAGTCTCATTAACGCGGTTACCGGTCAGACGCTTTCGGTCGTTTCCGATCACCCCGGCACTACCACTGACCCTGTAAAAAAAGCAATGGAGCTGCTTCCGCTCGGACCGGTTGAAATGATTGATACCGCCGGCATTGACGATATCGGCGAACTCGGAGAACTCCGCGTACAGAAAACAAATCAAATCCTCAAAGAAACGGATTTTGCCGTTCTGGTCGTCGATGCATCACGCGGAATCAGCAGCTTTGACGAGGAACTGATCCGAACCTTCAAGAAAAAAAATATTCCATACCTCATCGCATTCAACAAATCCGACCTCCTCACGAAAATTCCCGACGAATCCCCCGAAAATCACCTTTATGTAAGCGCTGTCGATATGCGCGGTATTCACGAACTGAAAGAAACCATTGCACATACATTCAAAAATGATACCAAACAAAAACAACTGCTCGTGGATAAAATTTCGCCAGAAGATATCGTGATTCTTGTAATTCCGATTGACGCATCTGCTCCAAAGGGACGGCTGATTCTTCCGCAGCAGCAGACAATTCGTGAAATCCTCGACACTGGTGCGATTCCGGTTTGCTGCCGAGATACGGAACTGCCGCAGACGCTTGCTGCACTCTCCCAAAAACCGGCACTCGTTATCACCGATTCACAGGCTTTTGAACGTGTCGCGGCAATCGTCCCCAAGGAAATTCCCATGACCTCCTTTTCAATTCTTTTTGCACGCTACAAAGGTGAGCTGTCGATGCTGGTGCGCGGTGCAAAAGCACTCCGCTCCTTAAACGATCATGACAGAATCCTCATTTCCGAAGGATGCACCCATCATCGCCAATGCGGAGATATTGGTACCGTCAAGCTTCCGGCATGGATTTCCGCATATACAGGAAAACAGCTTGTATTCGATTTCACGTCCGGCGGTGAATTTCCGGAACAGCTTTCCGATTACGCACTGATCGTCCACTGCGGCGGTTGTATGCTGACGCCCAAGGCTATGCAGAGCCGTATGAAAACCGCAGAGGCACATCAGGTTCCGATGGTAAATTACGGCGTTGCGATCGCACAGATGCACGGAATTCTCGAACGAAGCATTGCTATTTTTTCTGATGAATTATAAAAACGGTGGTGATCTGTCATATTATTCTACTCATTCGCAACACAAGCAGAACGCAGAGCATTTGGCGGTTCTGAATTCCTCGAAATCCAGTTTTGCAGGCTTCCGAGCAATGCATCCATCCAACAGCTGGTTGAGATTTCCAACATTCACCACTGGCAGAATGATTCGCTTTATGTGCAGGATGAAAATCTGTTTTACAGAGAATATGCACCGATTCTGAATTTTGGCGTTTACAATAATCTTGAACGCGGGCCCGTTGATATTTACGGAATTAACTATTATGCCCCGATTCATACCGATCATATCATCGAACTGTTTTCACAAAGAAAACCTTATGCGTATCAGATTTTCACTGAATGGCTATATCAATCCAAACAGTACAATGGTTTTTATATTTTAGGGTTATAAGACAAAAAGAACGCAGAAGCACATACTTCTGCGTTCTTTTTTCACATTCGAAGACCAAAGGATAATAAAAAAATCCGAAACAAAAGTTTCGGACTTTTTTCACGATAAGGATATTTCCCTACCGAGATATGGAGCGGATTACGAGGCTCGAACTCGCTACCTCCACCTTGGCAAGGTGGCGCTCTACCGGATGAGCTAAATCCGCATTTGGTGCCTCCGATCGGAATCGAACCAATGACACGGGGATTTTCAGTCCCCTGCTCTACCGACTGAGCTACAGAGGCATCGGAAATGAAATATAAGCGACCTGGATGGGACTCGAACCCACGACCTCCGCCGTGACAGGGCGGCGTTCTAACCAACTGAACTACCAGGCCATCAACAATCGTGGTCTGAGGTGTTTACCGTTTCCCTCAGGCGACTATGTTATTATACTTCATTTCTCAGGAAAAGTCAACCCTTTTTTGCAAAAAAATTCGTTTTCGTATATTCTGATCGTTTCACTCCTCGTAAATCACTATAATTATGTGCGATATAGACTAATTTAGACCATTTTCTCCATTTTTCCGGAACAGCCGCAAAACTGCCAAACGCAATGACGCATGATGTTTTTCGGATAGTTGACTATCTCGTTCCAGAATTTTTCGTGCGGCATCCTGTGTTTCCGATACCAGCGGCATATTACTCGAAAAAGCTGCCTGCATCAACGGCGGCATTCCGTGCTGTGCCGATCCAAAGAAATCTCCCGGCCCACGCATCCGCAGATCTTCTTCCGCTATCGTAAATCCATTTACTGTACGGCTCATAATCTTCAACCGTTCGCGTGCTTCTTCATTCTTACTCTCAGTTACCAGAATACAATAGCTTTGGAGACTGCCGCGCCCGACACGTCCGCGCAGCTGATGAAGCTGTGCCAGACCGAAGCGATCTGCATCCTCTATCAACACTATGGTCGCATTTGGTACGTCCACACCAACTTCTACAACTGTGGTACAGACCAGCAGGTCAATTTCGTGCCGCTTCATCTGTTCCATCACAGCATCTTTATCCTGCGGTTTCATCTTACCATGCAGCAATCCGACCCGATAATCTGCGAACGCACCGCTTTTCAGCTTCTCTGCATAACTTTCTGCTGCCTGCAAATGTTCCATCTGTTCCGAATCTTCAATCATCGAACAGACCAGATATGCCTGCTCCCCTGCATCCAGATGTTCTTTGATAAAGCCATAGGCTCGCTCTCGATATCCGCCGGTAACAGCAAACGTCTGGATCGGCAGTCTTCCCTTCGGTAATTCATCCAGCAGAGTGATATCAAGATCCCCATAGATAATCAGCGCCAATGTTCGCGGAATCGGCGTTGCGGACATGACAAGCTTATGCGGATGACCACCCTTTTCCGCGAGTGCCGCACGCTGGGAAACACCAAACCGATGCTGTTCATCCGTAATCACCAGCCCCAATTTGAAAAACGTGATATCCTGCTGAATGACCGCGTGTGTTCCGATCACAATTCGCACGGTTCCATCAGCAATTTTTTTCTTAATCTCCCGCTTCTCCTTCGCTTTCGTAGAACCGGTCAGCAATACCGCTTCCATTCCGATCGGTGAAAGAAAATCCGTCATCGTCTGTAAATGCTGTCGTGCGAGAATTTCTGTCGGCGCCATCAGGACTGTCTGGAACCCGTTTTTCGCTGCAAATGCGGCGGCGGCGGCAGCTACGGCGGTTTTTCCGCTTCCGACATCACCTTGCAGCAGACGATTCATCGGAACTTCTGTACACAAATCTTTCGTAATTGCTGCAATCGCACGTTGTTGTGCACCCGTCAGCGAAAACGGCAATGCACAGAAGAAATCATCCAGCGAAGTCTGCGGCGACATCGCATAGGCTGTTTGGGTACGGCTCCGATGCCGAAGCATCAGCGTTCCTAGCTGAAACAGCAAAAGTTCTTCAAATGCCAGACGCCGTCTCGCAGCCTCCAGATCTTCTATACCGGCCGGTCGATGTATCCCCTGCAAGGCTTTTTGCAGGGAAATCAGCCGATACTCCTCCATCAGTGCTGTCGGCAATGTTTCCATCGCATCTTCCAGATAACTCAGCGCTTTCTGGATATTTGTCCGCATCATCGCGGAAGTCAAGCCAACCGACTGCGGATAGACGGGCTGCAGCAGCAATGCTGTTTCCGCTTTCTGGAGCTGTGGTGCACGCATTTCACGACGCGTCCAACCACCCTGTACCTTACCGTATGCAAAATACGTCTCTCCAACCTGCACAGCACGGAATGTATACGGATTATTATAAAGCGTAATCGTGAAATCTGTTTCTCCGTCATTCGCAATCATCGTAAAAATCGAAAGTCTGTTCTTCGCATGAACTTCGGGCATCTTCCGGATGATCCGGCATTTCACCGCACAATTCACACCCATTTCTGCGTCCATAACAGATACGGGATGTGTAAAATCTATATAAGTCCGCGGAAAATGGTAGAGGAGGTCAAATGGTGTATGGATGCCCAGTTTATGATACTTCGCTGCACGCTTTTCTCCGACGCCCGACAAGGTTTCGATCGGCTGATAGAGTTCGTTCATCGTATCACCTGCTCTATGAATCCGCCGCCGATGACGCGTTCCCCCTCGTATATCACAGCAGATTGTCCGCGTGTGATTGCTCGCTGCGGCGTATCAAATCTGAGTTTCGCCTTCTGATCGGAAATGCGTTCCAGTATCACCGCGGCTTCATTACGACTATATCGTACTTTCGCAGTCAGCGCATTCGGATCCTCAGGATCTGAAATCCAATTGCAATCACGCAGCACACATTCGACTGCCAATAGTTCGTCTTCCCTTCCGACATATACGAGATTCTGAGCAGCGTCTTTGTCTGTCACATAAACCGGATAGCCGCACGACAGCCCCAATCCCTTTCTCTGACCAACAGTATATCGCCACTGACCCGAATGGCTGCCGACTTTTGTACCGTCCGAAAGCAGAAAATCGCCCTGCATCGGCGGAAAACCATATCTTCGCTCCAAATATGAAGCATAATCCCCATCAGGCAGAAAACAGATATCCATACTATCTTTCGGGATACTCGGCAGCAAGCCCTGTTCCTCCGCCAACGCGCGAATCTCCTGTTTATTCAGATGCGCCAGCGGAAATATAGTATGGGAAAGCTGCGCCTGCGACAGGCGATACAGCATATAGCTCTGGTCTTTCTGATGATCCTTTCCGCGCAGCAGCAAGGTACGTCCATCCGCAGAACATATCGATACATCGGCGTAATGGCCGGTCGCAATCTTATCGTATCCAATTCTGGTCATGTATTCAAGAAGTGCTGCGAATTTCACCGTAGGATTACAGATAATACAGGGATTCGGCGTTTCACCGTTTCTGTAAGCCCGTGCGAAATGCTCCAGCACGTTTTTTTCAAAAAGTTCTGAACAATCCAGTACTGTATGCGAAATTCCAAGCCGTTGTGCGGTTTCTTCCGCACCCGCAATATCAGGCTTTACTTCCGGATACATCACCAATGTCACACCGGTTACCGTATGCCCTGCCTGCTCGAGCAGATAGGCTGCTGCTGCGGAATCGACTCCGCCGCTCATGCCCAATACGATTTTCATTTCACACGTTCCCCTTTCTTATACTTTTTAAGAAAAACTTCATCTCATTATATCATTTCGCCTCCCGATTGTCAAGAAATCATCCTTTTTTACACCGTTTTTACAACCGATGCTCTTGACATTTTCCAAAGTTTGTGGTATGCTTGTCTAGGATAAAAGGGAGTAGCCTGCAAAATAGCATTCATCATTATTTTGTGTTACGCGTCGCCATTCCCGATATGCACAGCATGATGCATATCCGCGCGAAACATAATTGGCAAGACTTTTATTGCATCAGCCTGCATTTTCCGGATAGACTGCTGCGATAAGGGTCTTTTTCTATGCTCTTGCAGGCTTCTCCAAATCTATTCAGAAAGGATCATGCTTTATGGAAATTCTCTACCAAAACCTCCTGAACCTCGACTGGAAAATGATTGTGATGTGGCTCATCGGCGGCGTCCTGATCTACCTCGCAATCAAAAAAGACATGGAGCCGAGCCTGCTGCTCCCGATGGGCTTCGGTGCGATCCTCGTCAACCTCCCGCTCTCGGGTGCTGTTTCTCACGGCGCCGAAGAAGGTCCGCTCACAATCCTCTATCATGCCGGTATCGCCAATGAACTCTTTCCGCTTCTCCTCTTTATCGGTATCGGTGCAATGATCGACTTCGGTCCTCTCCTCTCCAATCCGCTCCTGATGCTCTTCGGTGCGGCGGCACAATTCGGCATCTTCTTTACCCTTTGTTTAGCTTCTATGTTCTTTGATCTCAATGATGCGGCTTCGATCGCAATTATCGGTGCTGCCGATGGCCCGACTTCCATTGTTGTCGGTCAGAAGCTCAACTCCAATTATATCGGTGCAATTATGGTGGCGGCATATTCCTATATGGCACTCGTACCCATCATTCAGCCCCCGATTATCAAGCTCCTGACATCCAAAAAAGAACGCCAGATCAAAATGGAATATACCCAGCGTCCGGTTTCCAAAACCACACGCATCCTTTTCCCCATCTGCATCACGATCATCGCAGGTCTGATTGCACCGGCTTCTGTGGCACTCGTCGGCTTCCTGATGTTCGGTAACCTCATCCGCGAATGCGGCGTTCTCGACAGCCTTTCCGAAACCGCCCAGAAGGTTCTTGCAAATCTCGTTACCATCTTCCTCGGTATCACCATCGCTTCTCAGATGCAGGCGGAAAACTTCCTCAAATTCGATACCCTCCTCATCCTCGGTCTTGGTCTGATCGCATTTATCATGGATACTGCCGGCGGCGTTCTCTTCGCAAAAATCCTCAACCTCTTCCTCAAAAAGAAACTCAATCCGATGATCGGTGCTGCGGGTATTTCTGCATTCCCGATGTCCGGACGCGTTGTTCATAAACTCGCGCTCAAGGAAGATCCCACCAATTTCCTGCTCATGCAGGCGACCGGTGTCAATGTTTCCGGTCAGATCGCTTCGGTCATTGCCGGCGGTATGATCCTCAACTTTTTCCTGTAATCCTGAAAGGAGGAACTCTATATGCTTATCCCGATGGACTTTCAGCCAATCCATTTTGTCGAAAATCTCCGCTACATGGGAATTGGTATGCTCGGCGTCTTTATTGTGATCGGCGTAATCGCAGGCCTGACAATACTCCTCAATTCCATAACCAAAGACAAGAACGATGACGAACGAGCTTGAACCGCACGGCAGCAATGCCCCGCTCGAAACCGACGAGAATCAGCCGGTACTCCCGAAATTTGATTTTCCGCCTGTTGACGAGGTTTACGCCCCTCTCGCAGACGCTGTCGGTTCACAGGCAAAGCAATCCGGAAAACTAAGACTCTTACTTGTTCTGGCTTTGATCGCCGCGCTGCTCGGCGGACTCCTCGTCTATAATAACCACTTTGCGTTCTATGAACGTACACTCAGGAATTTAAACTTCGATTACCAAAACGGTGAAACAACCTCCGAGTCTTTTCCCATAAAATCACAGTATGCTCAGAATATCGCAAAAAATCTATACGGCAAAACAATCTCCCTTCATACTGTCATGTATGCGTTCGACTCCGCACAGACGCTCCAACGAACACTTACGGTCTATGATTATTTCGTTTCTCCCGATTCCGCTGAAATGACAGCGAAAACCGGTACATCAAAATGGCTATTTACCGACACCCAGAAAATGCGTATGCACGGCAGTACGGTCGAAGAACATAAAAGCGGTCACTGGGAAGAAGTCGAAGCGAACCGGTTCCCATATTTTGATTTATTCTTTTTCGCAACCGAAAATACCGATCAATACTCTGCTTCGCTCTATGACTCCTATCCGTCGACGGTTGGCAGTACTCTCTATCACTGTGAAGTATGGCTGATTGAGCTTTATCAGGGAAATTCCCCGATCTATTATTCCCTCTATCGCTATTATCTGAACGATAAGCTGACCGCTGTCCGTATGCTCAACGACCGTTCGGACTTGATTTATGTCTACGATATTCAGGACTATACCATCGAATAACTCCCCAAAGCGCCGGCTGACTGTTCCGTCAGCCGGCGCTTTTTTCCCTCAGATCACTTCATTTGGCAAAACAATTCCTGTCGGCATTTCCCTTCTCAAATATCGGTTGACAAATCACTTAGAATCTGATAAAATATGAATGTAGACATCCTTCCGCGGATGTCTGCCCCGCATATTGTTTCTATCACCCAAAAGGAGTATGAAAATGACTTTAAAATCCAATCGTATCGCTTCTACCGCCCTTGCCTGCATGATGTCCGCAGTCTGCACACTTTCTGTCATGCCCGCAGTACCGGCTGCTGCACAGGAAAAGAATCTTCTCGTCCTCGGTGACAGCATTTCTGCCGGTTACGGACTTTCCGAAGGTCAGTACGCCTACTATGATTATATCGCGGAATACGCCGGTTACTCCGTCACGAATTACGCTGTAACAGGCAGCGATACCACCGATCTCGTTGATAAAATTGCGGAAAAGGAAGTGCAGACTGCAATTCAAAATGCAGAGCTCATCTGTATCACCATCGGTGCCAATGACGTTCTCACACCCGCAAAAGACTATCTCGCACAATTCCGTCTCGAAGGCGAAAGTCTTACTGACATGGTAAAACGTCTCGAGGCAGAAGGTTCTCTGACCAGCAAGATTGTTGCGCTTACCGGTAAGCTCCGTCCCTATATCTCTATCGCCAAAAATAACCTCGCTACCATCGAATCGGAACTGCGCGCACTCAACAGCAATGCAGAAATTATCATTCAGACAATCTATAATCCCGTCGATTCCTACACCACAAAATATGAGGGTGAGGATTACTCCGAAGACTATGAAAACCTTAAGGCGTTTGTCGGCGGTCAGCTCGGTAAAATCAATACCGCGATTGCTGCACTCGAAACCGTAACAACCGCTGATATCTATAACACGTTCATTGACTCCGGCTGGGTTTATATCAATACCGAGAATAAGGACATTCATCCCACACCCACCGGTCATGCGCTCATCGCTTCCGTTATCCTTGATCTCATCGGCTGTACCAATCATCAGTCAACTGCCGTCTTCGATACCCTTTCCGGTATTTCCAAAAAGCATTTTAAAGATATCCCGCGTGACGACTATGCACTGCTGATGAAATATTGTCCCGCTGCATTCGGTGATATCGATGCCAACGGTGTGATTGACGCAGACGATTCCAACATGATTTTACATCACTATCTCAACACGATGATGGGCACACCTTCCGAACTGACCGCAGATCAGATCAAGCGTGCAAAGGTTTATCATGCCGATTCCGTTACCGCAGATGATTCGGGTGCGGTTCTGACCTATTACCTCTCGAACCTGATGGGGTCCGAAACTTCGTGGGGCGATATCCTTTAAGCAAAATCTCCCTTAACCGTAAAAAACCGCTTCTGTATATAAACAGGAGCGGTTTTTTTACGCCTTCCATTGACAAAGGATCGAAAATCCTGTAAAATAATAGTATCTTTCCGATATCAAAGGAGGTTTCCAAATGTCTCGTACAAAGAAAAAGAGAATCACCGCAGCCCTCATCGGCTGCATCATCGCAGGCTCCACACTTTCCGTGCTGCCGTTTTCCGCGCACGCCGAAGCAGTCCCAAATCAGATGGATTACAACGAAATCGACAGAAACTGGGCAAAGCTGCTTCAATACTCCATGTTCTTCTATGACGCCAATATGTGCGGTACGGGTGTCAGCGAAAACAATCTTCTCCCCTGGCGCGGCGACTGCCATATCTATGATGCGGAAGTTCCCCTGAACAGCACAGCCACCAATCTCTCCGATGCCTTTATCCAACAGTATTCCGATATTCTCGATCCGGACGGAGACGGACTGGTGGACGTTTCGGGCGGCTTCCACGATGCAGGTGACCATGTAAAATTCGGACTTCCTGAGGCATATGCCGCTTCTACCGTTTCATGGGGATACTATGAATTCCGCGAAGCCTACGAGAAAACCGGACAGGCAGAACATATCGAAACAATCTGCCGTTACTTCTGCGACTACTTTATCCGCTCTACGTTCCGCGATGAAAACGGCGAAGTGATTGCATTCTGCTATCAGGTCGGTGATGGCGCAATCGACCACGCATACTGGCAGGCCCCCGAAATCGATGCAATGAGCAGACCGGCCTGGTTTGCCACCGAATCGATTCCGACTACGGACAATGTTTCGGAATCCGCCGCCGCGCTCGCGATCAATTACTATAATTTCCTCGATACCGATCCCGAATATGCTGAGAAATGTCTCGACTATGCCAAAGCGCTCTTTGATTTTGCCGAAAAACATGAGAAGGCTGTCGGTAAAGGAGCGGACGGCCCTGCAAGCTTCTACACCTCCAGCAAATGGGAGGACGACTATTCCTTCGCAGGCTGCTGGCTTTACCTCATCACCCTCGACCACAGCTATCTCGAAGCGATCTTGCCCTATGTCGATTATTATGCACCGCCCGGATATGTACTGTGCTGGAACGATATGTGGAACGGCGTTTCTATCCTCCTCGGCAGAATCCAGGACATCTACCCGGATGTCACCGAAGAATACCGCACGGCCGCCGGCAGAAATCCCTACGAAGAAATCGACTTCTGGTATATGGAAGCCAAGGCGCTTCATACCTACATAGAAGGAAAAAAGGGAAAGCTCACCCCCGAAGGCTACTTCTATCTCGATACATGGGGCTCCGCTCGCTATAATACTGCCGCGCAATTCTGTGCGCTCGTTTACGATAAATATAACAACGGCAAGGACAAATATTCCGATGATCCGTTCGAAGATTATGCTTTCTCTAACTGGGCACTCGGACAGATGGAATACCTCATCGGCGATAATTCCATCCACCGCTGCTATGTTGTCGGATACGGCGATAATGCCGCAAAATTCCCCCACCACAGAGCTGCTTCCGGTCTGACAATGGCAGAAGATCCCGCCGACCACAAGCACGTACTTTACGGTGCTCTCGTCGGTGGACCTGATGGCGACGATAAGCATAATGATGTTACCAACGACTATATCTATAATGAAGTCACAATCGACTATAACGCTGCCTTCGTCGGCGCCTGTGCGGGACTCTATCTCTTTGACGGCGATGAAACAATGCTGCCGGAAGAAAATTTCCCGCCGGAAGAAAAGGTTGATGATTCCGAACTCTTTACGGGAGATAACTTCTGGGTTTCCGGATACTGTCAGGAAAAACCGGAATCTACCGGTGCCGGCGTCACGAAGCTCACGTTCTTTGTCAATACTGACTGTCTCACCGCGCACACCGATCTTTCTGTCCGCTACTATTTCAGTATCGAAGAATTCGAAAATAAATCTATCCCAAGCTCCTTTGTCTACCAGTCTACCTATGACCAGGTTCAGACAGAGGTCAGCGGATGTGCCGCAAAATTACTCCAGCCCAAGCAATGGAAGGATGATATCTATTATATCGAAATCGCCTGGCCGGATTATGCCATCGCAAACTCCAACAAGAAAATCCAGATCATCCTCGGAAATTATTTCGGTGAAGCCTGGGATTCTACCAATGACTGGAGCAAAACAGGTATCATCGACATCGGCGATCAATACGATGAAATTGTCGGCGGTACCGAATATGCACAAAAATGCGAGAATATCTGTGTCTACGCCAGCGGAAAACTCGTCGGCGGCATCGAACCCGATGGCACTGTCCCCGAAAAGGTCTATACGATGGCACAGCTGGTACGCCTGATTCGTGCCGTTACCTCCGAAAAACCTTTTGCAGACGCGAAAACTGCGGAATTGTTCGATTTCTATCCCGACCAGATCATTGATGTCAGGGATATTACAATGCTGAAACGTCTCCTCCTTAAAAATGACTGAGAGTATTTGTATGGAATATTATGATTTTCTTTAAATTTAATAAAGTTTTAATGTTACTATACAATTGTTGCGATGTTTCAAAATTCGCTTGACACACCATCGTTTTTTGTGATATACTTATGATATTCCAGAATACGGAAATATCAGAAAAAAGATAGAAATAGGATATTGAATTTGAAAATGGGCAGGGAAAAACAAACTTATGAACGGAGGGATTTCGATGCGTTTGCATCCAATCACAAAAAGAGGGACATCCTTGGGCTGTTCCCTTCTCGTAACGGCTTCTCTGCTTAGTATTCTCCCGTCTATGCCTGCCGGAGCAGCTTCTCAGCTCTGTATCAACGAGGTCTGTACCAAGAACGCAACCGTTGCAGCACCTGATGGCGAATACTACGATTATGTCGAGCTCTATAACCCGACTTCAAACACCATTTCACTCTCAGGGTATGGTCTGTCGGACGATGAAACAACCCCCTATGCTTATCAGTTCCCTAGCGGCACTTCAATTGCTGCACACGGTTATCTGACCATTTATTGCGGTGTGAAATCAACACCCAGCGGTTTCCTCGGTGCGGAATTCGGTCTTGCCAAAGACGGTGAGACTGTCATCCTTTCCTCACCCTCCGGTATCGCAGAACGCATGGAAATTCCGCCGATGCAGGAAGATACCGCTTATGCACGCATCCCCGACGGCGGTGATTCCTTCGCGGAACTCACAAATCTGACGCCGGGTACTGCAAATCCGCAGTCTGCTGACACACAGATTGTCATCAATAAGCCGCAGTTCTCCCAGGGAAGCGGATTCTATTCGAGCGGTTTCTCACTCTCCCTTTCTGCACAGCAGGGCTGCACCATTTACTATACAACCGATGGAAGCGATCCTACGACACAGTCTACGGTCTATACTTCCCCGATTCAGGTCTATGACAAAAGCTCGGAAGCAAACGTATACAGTGCAATCACCAATATCTCCCCAAGCGGCTACACGCCGCCTGCTGAACCCGTGAAAAAAGCGATGATCGTTCGCGCAATCGCTGTCGATTCGCAGGGCCGTGTCAGCGATATCCAGACCAACAGCTACTTTATCGGCTACACCAGCCAGAACTATGAGACTCAGATGCGCGTCATCTCCCTCGTTACTGACCCTTCCAATCTCTTTGATGACGAAAAGGGTATTTATGTCCTCGGAAACAAGTATCAGCAGCAGACCGGTGGTATGCCCGGCGGTATGTTCGGAAACCCCGAAGCGAACTATACACAATCCGGCAGAGAGTGGGAACGCCCCGCAAACTTTACGGTATTCGAAAAAGGCGTTGAAACCTTCTCCGCGGATGTCGGTATCCGTATTCACGGCGCTTACACCCGTCAGGACAGCCAGAAAAGCTTCAATATCTATGCGCGTTCCGATTACGGCCCCACAAAGCTCAATTATGACTTCTTCAACGGCACGCTCCGCAATATCAACGGCAAGGTCATTGATTCCTTCGATTCTATGACTCTTCGTACCGGTGCAAACGACAAGGACACCAAAATCCGTGACCGCATGAATCAGGAGCTTGTCAGCGACCGCGATATCGCAATGCTCGCACAGACCGAATGCATCGTATTCCTTGACGGCGAATACTGGGGCGTTTATAATCTCATGGAGAAAATCAGCAAGGATTATATCAGCGACCATTTCAAGGTCAAGGCCGGAGATGTCTGTATCATCAAAACCGATGAGCTTACTGACGGTTCCGATGCCGGCTGGGCTGACTACGAAGCTCTCAAGGCTTTTGCCGAATCTGCAAACTTCTCCAATGCAGCGGATGTCGATAAGTTCAACACGCTTTGTGACGCCAAGAGCTTCGCAGACTATATGGCTTCTGAGCTGATTCTCGGAAACTCCGACTTCGGAAACAACAACTACTCACTCTGGAAAACCGAAACCGTGAACACCGAAAAAACCTATGCAGACGGAAAATGGCGTTTCATCCTCTTTGATACCGAATACGGTCAGGGCCTTTATGGCCAGAGCAACGCCAATACCAATGCCTTCCAGCCGCTTCGTTCCAAAAATACATGGCTGACAAAGCTTTTCTTTGGTTTGCTCGAAAATGACGCTGCGTTCCGTCAGCTCTTTGTCACCTGCTATTATGACCTCTGCAACGAAAACTTCAGTCCTTCTGTTGTTCAGCCCAGACTGACTGCACTCCTGAATGCTTATCAGCCCATTATGCCGGATTCGCTCAAGCGTTTCGCAAACCCCAACACCGGAAACTGGGGCGGCGACTGGGGTGGAGACTGGGGTGGAGACTGGGGCAATATCGGCGGCGATTGGGGCAACATCGGCGGTGACTGGGGCAATATCCAGCAGCCTGTTGAGCCCGCACCCGGAGATGAAAACACCACGCCCACTCAGCCCACGGTTGATTATGCTGCACAATTCGAAAAGGATGTCAAATCCATTCAGGATTTCTGGAACAACCGCTCTACAACTGCAAAGCAGCATCTCGTCAATTACCTCGGCAATAAAGTCACCAATACTTCATGTACCGTTCAGGTTACCAATAATCCACAGCAGGGCTCCGTTCTTCTGAATACTCTGACACTCCCCTACAACACCTGGAGCGGCACATATCTGTCGGAAATGCCTATCGAGCTGAATGCCGAAGTCAAGGCAGGCTATCGCTTTGCCGGATGGCAGGTCACAGGTGCAACATTCGCTTCCGGAAACGCCTCCTCTATCAATGCTGTTCTGACACCGACGGCTTCGACAGTCACCATTCAGGCTACCTATTCGAGTTCTACCGCCGGCTATAATCAGAGCGATGTCCGCACTCTTCTCGCGTACCTCACCGGTCAGACCACTCTGAATGCTTCGCTCGCATCTGAATATGACCTTGATCAGAACGGAAAGCTTACCGCAACTGATCTAACACTTCTCAAACGTCAGGTCATCTCCTGAATACAAACAAAAATCCCCTTACAGGTCAATGCTGTAAGGGGATTTATTTTATTGCGATTCCATAGAACCCATACGAAAACGCCCCACTCATGTGGGGCGCTTCCCTTTTAAATTATTCGAAAGAATGTGCGGTCAGAGACGCGAAGGTTTCAAAATCCTTGCCGGCGCTTCCGCTTACGATATCCATCGCATTGCTGTCATAGTTAAACTGGAGGTCAAATCCAACGAATCCAGGGTTGTTTTCCATATTCACAACCATCTTTACGGTTTCTCCGGCTTTGCCGCTGACAACACCGGGGGTAAGCGTCAGGCCTGCGCCCTTTTTCGTTTCTACTTCCGGTGCTTTTGCATCGCCGACAACAATATAGCCGACATTTGCTGTAACATCCAGAGACTCTGCATCGTAATTTGCCATATCTAAGTGGAAGAATTCCAGCGGATATACACCATCGGGTGTATTCGGCTTAATTGCAATATCAAATACGAGAAATTCGCCGTCAAACACAAAGTCTGCCCGCTTGGACATATCAAGCCAAAGTGCCTGATAAGAAAGCGGCTTTGCGGTATAGCTTTCGGCATAGGATGTTGCGAGCGTTGTACCAGTATAGAGCACAGTCGCATGAGAACCGCCGGCTTCGGTAACAGTGGTACCGTTAATATCCGTCTGGTTGACATAAACCTTTCCGTCCGTACCGATTGCAGTTGTGACAGCAGGCGGCTCTGTCGTGACGACAGCACCCTGCGGCAGTGCACCGAGGCTCAGCTCGATACCAACAAGTCCGGTTTCATCCTGAACAATCTTATCTTCTGCTTCGGACGGAACTTTCTGTGTACCGCCATTACCTTCGGAATTTCCGTTTGCATCAGCAGATGTTGTATCGCTGACAGAAGGGTTATCCACAGAACCCTGATCTTCATTTCCGGTATCACGCTTACAAGCAACACAGGGCAGCGTCATTGCGCCAACCAGCAGGAATGTAAGTGCTCTTTTTGTCAATTTCATTTGCATGAAACTCCTTTCAATTTACAGTTGGATTTTTCTCCATCTGCTATCATTATACAGAATATCACAGCAAAAGTCAAGTGAAATTTCTGTGACAAAGTTTTCAGTTCATTTACAAACATGAGATATCACAAAAATATCAGACGGATTATTCTTTCGTGCCGCTCTCCTGTACAGCTGTTCCTGATTTTTTCGATGATGCTTTCGATTCCTTTATCATGGCAATGAGCTGCTTGATCGAAGGCGGATTTCCGCGGTAGAGCACCAGCAGCTGATAAAGCATTGCCGCAACATAGACCAAAAGGATAGCAGATACGAAAATACAGACCGTAGAGAGAAATGCTTCGAGATGTGTGAACTCTCCCGTCAGCAGCTTTCCGGGCATGACCAGCATTGCGGTAAATGGGAAATATCTCAGCCATGCGGCATTGGATACGAGTGACATATTCTCCGAATCCATATTCAGACACATAAAGAAGCTGACAACCAGCGCCATGACAAATATAATATTGGTTTTACCAAGATCTTCCGGCTTTGAGGACAATGCACCGCTGATCGACGCGAGCGACAGATACAGCAGGAAACCGACAACGATAATTGCCAGCGTCCAGGCAATTCCGGGCAACGTAAAATATTTCTCGCCGGAGAACACCTCAAGCAGCAGGCTGCCTGCACCTTCCGATACAGCCGCTTCGCTGTCTGCCGCAGAAGTTCCCTGAAACAATGACGGAGCTATGAATACAAAACCTGCGGCAAATCCGCCAAGTCCGGCAAATATCCAAAGCATAAACTGCAATACAGCGGATACGACAACTGCACTCAGTTTTCCCAGTATCAGCGCAAACGGATGAATCGAAATCAGCATCGTATCCATCAGTTTATTTGTTTTCTCAAGCAGAATCGAGTTGCCAAGCTGCTGTCCATACATCAGCACCATCATATAAATTACCATGACCACAAAGAACGGTATTATCATCAGGAGCAGATCTTCGATCATATTTTCAGATTCTACCGGCTTTCCCTCTGCATCCAACACGGTTGCGGAAGTATGGATTTCCTTTGAGAGAATTGCTGTCATTTCTTCCGAAGCATTCGCTTTCTGCTGTTTTACGCCATCAAAATTCTCTACCAAGAAATCCGTATACGCATGGGCAGCATCTTTCGAAAGCTCTGTTTCTTCGGGTAAATATACGACGACATCAAAGCCTTCTGTCATATCTTCGCTCGAAATGCGGACAACAAGCGTTTCATCTTTGTCAGCAATCGCAGCTTTGGCATCTTCCACGGACTGATACGCGGTATACGTTGCATCCGCATATCCGCGTTCTTTCAGGTATGAATAATCTACCTCGCCTGCGGTTTCATCACAGATATACACGCTCGAAATCTTAGAATCTTCTGCACTATCCTCCCCCGATACCGAAAAAATCAGGTACATCAGAAGCGGTACGCCATATAAAAGAATCACGATCAGTAAAATGGTGGAAAGCAGCCACCCCTTTGACATACAGAGGTCTGCGAGCGTAAAACGAAATACGGAACCCGTTCCTTTCATTACATTACGTTTCATTTCGTTTTTCCCTCCTTTTCAGCTGCCGACTGTGCACGGAGCATCCCGATCAACTGCTTCAGCTTCAGGAAATCTCCACGATAAAGAATCATCATCTGATAAACCTTACCCGCGGCACGAATCAGGAAGAAAATTGTAATGACCTGAAGCAGAAGACTGATCAACAGAATCGGGAGGTTGATTTTTCCGCAGATATAATTGACCGGAACACTGAAAATTCCTGTCAGCGGGAACAGCGATGTGACAATATTTGCGGCCTGACTCTCGAACAGCGGAACCATTGCACCAGCCATATATCCGAACATAATCACAAATACCAGGGACATCGAGGCGTGCTGGATATCGTCCGTTTTCGAACAGCAGGAACCGAAAATTGCTGCGATAAATGCAATCATCGTATATGCCAGAAGCACCGAGACAACCAGCAGTATGATTTCAGGTACGCCGATGCCTTTCAGCACCTCCATCGCACCCATAGATTCAATGGCGTGCGTTAAGAATGCAATACCGCCCTGTGACTTTGCAATCAGCAGCGAAATGCCGAAGGAACCAAGCGTCAGAAAGATACCAACAAAAATAAATACGGTTACGGCAATAAACTTTCCAAGCAGCATCTGAGATGGCGATACGCTCAGCAGGAATGTTTCAACCAGCTTCGACTGCTTTTCTTCAACTGCCAGAGCAAGAATATAACTCATCGAAAGTGTGGATAATATCATCACCAGATAGCAGTATGCCAGATTGATGCCGCTATGTGCGGCCATATCCGTTTCCGAATCATCCGTCACATATTCCGTAATCTCCTTGACATCACCGCGCACCGAAGCACGGAGAATATCACTTTGATCCTCCGTAGCGGAGGCGACCTCCAGCATAGAACGATAGACGAAATCTGCGGTGGAATCCGACAGGAGCTGTGCCGAATCGGAGGAAATCTCACCGTCTTCCGAATAGAAAAGCTGAACGCCGACGCCGCCGTTTTCTTCTGTTTCCGAGATCGAAATTGCAAGAATATCCGTTCCGGACGCAATCAGTTCGGCAAAATTTTCATCGCTTGTATCTGTCTCATTCACAACAACAGTTTTTTCTGTATAAAGTCCCGCAAGGTCTGCGGTATCAATCGGATATTCTGTATCATTCCGAAGATAGATTGTCGAAACATCCGGCAGCGCAACATTCACATCTTCCTCTTTTTCAAATACCATTCGCAGAAGCGGTACAGCGCAAAATCCTATCACCATCAGGATCAAAAGCAGAATCTTTACCGAAAGTGCTTTATAATGCTGCTGAAGCGTGAATTTGCTGACCGTCAGTGCACCGTGCAGCAGCTTATTCTTCATGCGTATCGCCCACCTTTTCCACAAAGATTTCATGCAGGCTCGGCTCTCTCAGCTCAAACGCAATCAATGTCACGTCATCTGCAACCAATGCTTTCAGCAGCGTATTCGCGTGTTCTTCTCCGCGGACTTTACACTGGTATGTATACCCGACCTGTGACAGAAGCTGGACATCCGCCTTTTCAATGTACGGCTTCAGCTCCTGCTCCGCTTTGATATGCAGGTTAATTCGTCCGTAGCTTTTCTTGATTTCCGCAAGATTACCCTGAAGCACCACTTTGCTGCGGTTCAGAATCGTCAGGTCAGTACAGAATTCCTCGATCGTTGCCATCTGATGGCTCGACATAATCAGGTACTTTCCCTTTTCTACTTCTTCATGGATGATGGATTTAAACAGGTCGGCATTCACCGGATCCAGTCCCGATAACGGTTCATCCAGAATCAACAGCTCCGGATCCGAAAGCAATGCTACCATCAGCTGGATCTTCTGCTGATTACCTTTCGAAAGCTGATCTGCAAGCTTGGGTTTGGATGCCTTTCCCGCATTCTTCGGCGGATACAGATATTCAGTTGCTTCCAGACGCTCTGCCCAGTATGCAATCCGCTTCTTCGCTTCGGAATGGGATACTCCGCGCAGAGACGCAAAATACAGCAGCTGGTCCATCAGCGTACACTTCGGATACAAGCCGCGCTCCTCCGCCAGATATCCGACATTGCAGCTGTCAACCGAAAGCGGCTTTCCGTTCCACATGACGCTGCCGCCGTCTTTCGCCAGCATCCCCAGCATCATACGAATGGATGTCGTTTTTCCCGCACCGTTTGTGCCGAGCAGCGCATAAACGCCCTCCTTTTCCATCGAAAAACTCAGATGGTCAACGACAACCTTATCTCCGTAACGCTTGAATAAATCTTTTACTTCAAAACTCATGGCAGAATCTTCCTTTCAACTTTGTTCGCCAAATCATGCTGCTGGCAGTTTTTCCTGCTGTCCGCAAAAAATATCGCCCGCAAAAGCATTCTTATTATATCATAATTCCAACAAAAAAGAAAGTCCTTTATTCCCGATTTATATATTCCATCAGTTTTCATATTACTGTTTTCATCGTTTTTAGGTATTTTCTATGATTTCATATCGAATCATCAGGAAATTTGTGCAAAACAGCGTTTTTCTCATTCTTACTTGACGAAATTCCGAATCTATGCGATAATAAGAATACTGAATTTGAAAGGAATATGAACGATGGCTTTATCTCTGGCTTTCGCCGCTCCCGGTACAACAGAAGCACTTGCTGAAAAATTAACCGATCTCCTCGGCGGACTCCCGCCTATGCTCGTGGTCTTTATTATTTCCATGATTCCCATTCTCGAACTCCGCGGCGGTCTGATTGCCGCTTCTCTCCTTAACATCCCCATGTGGTCCGCAATCGGCGTTTGTATCCTCGGCAATATTGTCCCCATCCCGTTCATCCTCCTTTTCATCGAAAAAGTTCTGGACTGGATGGAGAACTGCAAGATCGGCTGGATGAATAAAATGGCACGCTGGCTCCGAAGCAAGGCTGATGGCGAGAAAGCCGCAAAAATCCGGAAATTTGAATTTCTCGGGTTATTACTCTTTGTCGGCGTTCCGCTCCCCGGTACCGGTGCCTGGACCGGAAGCCTCATCGCCGCTTTGCTTCATGTCAAGATCAAAAAATCTGTACCGGCAATTTTCTGCGGTCTGATTATGGCAACCATTATCATGTGTCTCATCTCTTACGGCGGTCTTAACGCCATCATCAATCTGTTCTAATCTGAATGCTCTGTATTCCCGCTCCGGCATTGTCATTTTTGTGACAGTGCCGTTGTTTTGTCTCTTTCGATTTGTGCGCTATGCCGATTTTCTTCCGATAGCCCACTAAAAAAGAGGTTTTTTCACGAATCTATGCGTATATAATTATAGATAAAAGTATGCCTACGCCCGAACGATTTATGGAGAACAACAATTATGACGATTCGCGAAACTTTAGAACAGAACGAACATACTTATCTTTGTGAATATGCTTGTCATTCGACGGACGCTGTCCGCAGACATACCGAGGAACCCTGTCCGTTTCGCACCGATTTCCAGCGCGATCGTGACCGTATTCTTCATAGCGGTGCGTTCCGCCGTCTCAAACGTAAAACACAGGTCTTCCTCTCCCCCATCGGTGACCATTACCGTACCCGTCTCACACATACACTCGAAGTTGCTCAGATCGCCCGTACCATGGCAAGAGCACTCCGGCTCAACGAGGATTTAGCCGAAGCCATCGCTCTGGGACATGATCTCGGTCATTCTCCGTTCGGTCATGCGGGGGAAGCTGCGCTCAATTCCATCTGCCCGTTCGGTTATAAGCATTATATCCAGAGCGTCCGCGTTGTCCACTATATCGAAAAGGACGGAAAAGGCCTCAATCTCTCGATGCAGGTCAAAAACGGCATCGCCTGTCACACGAATCGTATCGCGACCACCGAGGAAGGAAATCTTGTACGCCTCGCTGACCGCATCGCTTATATCAATCATGATATCGACGACGCCATACGCGGCGGAATTCTGCGCAAAGAAGATCTGCCGAAGGAATGTGTCGAAATCCTCGGCGATACAAAATCCAAACGTATCACAACCATGATCGGCTCCGTGATCAGGCACGGTCCGCAGAATGTCGGCATGGAACCCACGATTCAATCCGCCCACGATCAGCTCCATACCTTTTTGCGCGAAAATGTCTATACCAATTCCGCGGCAAAAATGGATGAACCCAAGGCAAAAGACCTCATTATCCGACTCTATGATTACTACATCCATAATCTCGATAAACTTCCGGTTGAATATAAACATATTGCGGAACGTATGAACAATCACCGCGCGGTTTGTGATTATATCGCTGGAATGAGCGATGATTACGCAATCTGGATGTACGAAAAGATTTTTATCCCACGCTCCTGGGATGTCCGATAACTCGAAAGGCGGTGACGCAGATTGCTCCCTCAGGATTTCCTATTTCAACTGAAACAGGCAAACCCCATCGAACAGGTCATGGGCCGCTACACAGCCCTTCAGCGCGCCGGCAATCTGCTCAAATGCTGCTGTCCCTTCCATAGCGAAAAAACGCCATCCTGCATCGTTTACGCGAATACCCAGGATCCTCACTTCTACTGCTTCGGCTGCCATGTCGGCGGCGATGTCATTACCTTTCTCATGAAAATCGAAAGCGTCAGCTATATCGAAGCCGTGGAAATGCTTGCCGAAAACGCCGGTATGACAGTTCCGAGAGATGACGCGGAACGCCGAAAATCACAGCAGCGAATGCGGATTTTTGAACTCAACCGCGCGGCAGCAAATTACTATTACGCTCAGCTGGGCGGTGCGGACAAGCGAGGCCTTCAGTATCTTGCAAATCGTGGGCTCAAACCTGAAACCGTTAAAAAATATGGTCTTGGTTTTGCCGGCGATCGTTGGGATGATCTCGCAAAAGCCATGCAGAAGCTCGGTTTCTCGGAAGAAGAACTCCTGACCGCCAATCTTTGCAGCCGTTCCGCAAGAACAGGTTCGCTCTATGACAGGTTCCGCAATCGTGTCATTTTTCCCATTATCGACCTCCGCGGCAGTATCATCGCATTCGGCGGAAGAACCATCGAAAAAGATGGCGAACCCAAATATCTCAATTCCTCCGATACGCCGGTCTATAAAAAGGGTGATACACTGTTTTCCCTCAATTTCGCGAAAAAATCACAGTCCAAACGACTGATTCTCGCCGAGGGCTATCTCGATGTCATTGCAATCCATCAGGCTGGATTTGAAAATGTTGTCGCAACGCTCGGTACTGCACTCACCCCATCACAATGCCGTCTGATGCGGCAATACTGCGACGAGGTCATTATCTCCTATGACAGCGATCATGCCGGACAAACCTCCGCGAGAAAGGCTGTCAACCTTCTCCACAGCGTCGGCATCACCACCAGAATTCTCCGCATGGAGGGTGCGAAAGATCCCGACGAATATATCAAGAAATTCGGAGCATCCAGGTTCCGTCTTCTCTTAGAAGAAGCCGATGACGCTGTGAGCTTCCAGCTCGAACAGTGCAAAAACGGACTCGATATCAACAATGTCAGCGAGAAAAATACTGCGCTCCAGAAAGTAACTTCCGTACTCGCCGACATCTCCAATGTCCTCGAACGCGAAGTCTATCTCTCAAAAGTCTCAAAAGAATATGAAATTGCTGTCGAGGCAATTCGTGCGCAGGTCAATCAGGAACTCAAAAAACGTGAGAACATCCGAAAAAAAACAAACTGGCGTTCCCTCTCAACACAGGTTCAGATGCGCGATCCGGTCAACCCCGATGCCAATTCCCATCGGCGTGAGGCAAAGGCGGAAGAACAGATTCTATGCTATCTCTTCCGTCACCCCGATGCACTCACCGATGTGCTCCGACTCATCTCCCCGGAGGAATTTGTCACTGACCTCAACCGCCGCATTCTCGTATGTTTTCGGGACGCGATTGTGCAAGGAAATAATTTCTCCCTCTCCATCTTCTCCCAACAGTTCTCACCCTCGGAAATGGGACATATCACGGGTATTCTCGCAAGGCATGATGATATCGCAATTACCGAGAAGGCTGTACATGACTGCGCACAGCTCCTGAAATCCAATCAGCCTCCACCCGATTCTCCCGATGATATTTCCGATGAGGAATGGGCGGCGGCTCTGAAACGTAAAAATTCCGGAAAAATCTGATTTTTCTGTATTATATTTATCAGGCACGGATACTTTCAATTGGTTGCGGAGTATCCAAATATGAAGGAGGATGTAATATGCCAAGTGATAAGAAAAGCTATGACCATCTGCTCGAAAAAGCAAAAACCAGCGGAAAAATTTCTACCAGAGAACTCAGCGATGCGTTCGAAGAACTCGATTTCGACAGCGACCAGATCGACAGTTTTTATGATAACTGCGGAAATATGCACATCGAAATCGTAGATGATTTTGTTCCCGATGACGCCGATCTCAAAATCGGTATGGACGCAGATCTCAATGACGACCTCGAAATGGCGCTCTCCACAGAGGGTATCGCAATTGATGACCCGGTGAAAATCTATCTCAAGGAAATCGGTCGTGTTCCCCTTCTTACTGCGGAAGAAGAAACACAGCTCGCAAAAAAAATGCAGCTCGGCGATCCTTACGCAAAAAAACGTCTCTCCGAAGCCAACCTCCGTCTTGTCGTTTCCATCGCAAAAAAATATGTCGGACGCGGTATGCAGTTCCTCGATCTCATTCAGGAAGGTAACCTCGGTCTGATTAAGGCTGTCGAAAAATTCGACTACACGAAAGGCTTTAAATTCTCTACCTATGCGACATGGTGGATTCGTCAAGCCATTACGTGTGCCATCGCAGATCAGGCGCGTACCATCCGTATCCCTGTTCATATGGTCGAGACAATCACAAAGGTCAAGAAAATCTCCAGCCAACTCCTCCATGAAAACGGCCACGATCCGACCGCTGAAGAAATTGCAGACCGTCTGGAAATGCCGGTCGATAAGGTCCGCGAAATTATGCGCATCGCACAGGATCCTGTCTCCCTCGAAACCCCGATTGGTGAGGAAGAAGACAGCCATCTCGGCGATTTTATCCCTGATGAGCAGGCACTCGCACCGACAGAGGCTGCATCCAATATCATGCTCAAGGAACAGCTCAATGAAGTCCTCGCTACCCTCACTGAACGCGAAGCGATGGTGCTTCGTCTTCGCTTCGGTCTGGATGACGGTCGTTCCCGCACACTCGAAGAAGTCGGAAAAGCATTCGATGTTACACGTGAACGTATCCGTCAAATCGAAGCCAAGGCCCTCCGCAAGCTCCGTCACCCCAGCAGAAGCAAAAAAGTCCGCGATTACCTTGACTAATCAAAAAAGCAAGCAGATCATACGATTTGCTTGCTTTTTTCAAAAGATATATTATTAGGTTGCGGAATGGAGTGCTTCCAGCTCGGCACGTATACTCGGACTGTCCTTCGTCAGCTTCTTGACCGTCAATTCCTGTGCTTTCTTATTGGCAAGCTGAAGCTGGCGATCCGACGCCAGCAGTTCCTTTTTCGTCTTCTCCAGCTGGCTGATGGATTTATCAATCGCTTCTACCGCCTTTTCAAAATGGCTGCTCGCAAGCTCGTAATTCCGTGCAAAGCCATCGCGGAAATTCATCAGGTTTTCTTCGAAATTCGCCATGTCCAATCGCTGCATCCGAAGCTGCTGAAGCTCACGCTTGGCATCCAGCGAATTTCTTGCGGAATTGCGGAGAATTGATATCAGAATCAGGAAAAACTGCGGACGGATGACATACATCTTCGGATACCGGTAGGATACATCCACAATGCCATTATTATACAGCTCGTTTTCCGGCTCCAGCATTGACACCAAAACTGCATATTCGCATTTCTTCTCTCGCCGGTCTTTATCCAGTTCCTTGAAGAAATCTTCGTTTTTCTTCTTGGTTGCTGTCGTTTCCATCTCGTTCTTCATCTCAAACATAATCGAGATATATTCCAGACCGCTTTCATCATAATCACGGAAAATATAGTCGCCTTTACTGCCGGTATGTGCGTCATTGTCTTTCTCAAAATATGCGGTCGGGAATGCGGTTGTCCGAAGATTGTTGAACGTAATCTCACAATGCTGTTCCAGTGTTTCACCGATCATTTTTGTCGAAAGTCTTGTCTTGAAATCACGATACCGCGCAATCGCTTCATCCTTATTCTTCAGCTCCAGCTCATACCGTTCCCGCAAGGTCTGCTCCTGCTGGCGGTGGGAAAGCTCTGCGGATTTTAAATCATTCTGAAGCTGTAAAATCTCTTTTTCCTTATTCTGGACAGCAGACTGAATCCGAATTTCCGATTCGGCATTCTGTGCGTCAAGCTTCCCCTCCAGAATCTCAATTTTTCGCTCCAGTTCACTTTGCAGCTTCTGCTGTTCCGCGGCGGCTTTGACACGCTCCGTTTCGGACTGCGACTGCAATGCAGTCAAAGCGGCGGTTTGTGCCGCCAGTTTCTCCTCGTACTCCATTTTCATCAGAGAAAGCTTCTGTTCCAGCAAAAGCTGTGTTTTATCCGCTGCCGCTTCCATTTCCCTTTCGTGCAGCTGTTTCAGCACATCTTCACGTTTCCTAAGCTCCTGCTCGAATTCTCTGTCACGAACCTGCTTACTGATAGCGGCATACCCGGCTTCGTCCACCTGAAATACTTCGCCGCATTTCGGACACTTAATTTCCTGCATTCCCCTCACACCTTTCTTTTTTATACCCTGGATCGGGTCTCGCTGTTTGATTCCCATTTATTATAGCATGGCACGATCCGATTGTCAACGCAAACTACTTTCTATTTCAAATATTCTGCAAAAAAGACTTGACATATTATTATCTTTGTGTTATAATCATATTGTAAATATCAAAAAGGAGATGAAACCATGAAACAGTTTCTGATTGTTGTAGACATCCAGAAGGACATCGTAGACGGTGCACTCGGAACCGCAGAAGCGGTCGCAATGCTTCCGAATGCGGTCGAGAAAATCCGCGCGTTCGACGGCGAAATCTTTGTCACCTATGACACGCATTTCGCAAACTATTCCGATACTGCCGAGGGAAAAAAACTCCCTGTTCCGCACTGCATCAAGGGTACGGAAGGCTGGGAACTCGACAAGAAAATTGCGGATGCTTTGGCTGACCGGACATTCACGGCTGTCGAAAAACTGACGTTTGGAGCAAAGCATCTTCCGGAACTGATCGAACACGCAGCGCATGGCGAGGATTTTACAATCACCCTGATCGGACTTTGCACAGATATCTGTGTTGTCTCCAATGCCCTGCTGCTTAAAGCACATTTCCCTGAAACCGAAATCTATGTGGACGCAGCTTGCTGTGCAGGCGTCACTCCGGAGCTTCATACTGCCGCACTGACAACGATGCAGTCCTGTCAAATCAATATCCTCTGATTCTACGTATTATCGGGAGGTTTTTATGGAAACAAGAGTCGCTATTATCGGCATCATCGTAGAAAATCCTGACTCCGTAGCACAGCTGAATTCTCTTCTGCACAGCTACGGAAGCTATATCATCGGCCGCATGGGACTTCCCTATCCGCCGAAAAACATCAACATCATTAGTGTCGCAATTGACGCGCCGCAGGATATTATCAGCGCACTTTCCGGAAAAATCGGAAAACTCGATGGCATTTCCGCCAAAACCGCATATTCAAACATTATCTCCTGATCAATTCTGTTCAGATAACCAAAAGCAGCTATGCACTCCGGCATAGCTGCTTTTTTCAGATTACGGCTGTTTCAAGACCTGTTTCAGGAAATGGCCGGTATGAGACTGCGGATTCGCAGCAACCTCCTCCGGTGTGCCTTCTGCGACAATCGTTCCGCCGCAGTCGCCGCCCTCGGGCCCTAAATCTATAATATGATCCGCGACTTTGATGACATTCAGATTATGCTCAATCACAACCAACGTATTTCCGGCGTCAGCAAGCTTCTGAAGAACATCAATCAGTCGATGCACATCTGCGTGATGCAGACCTGTGGTCGGTTCATCCAGTATATAGATTGTCTTTCCGGTCGAACGCTTCTGTAATTCCGTTGAGAGCTTGACGCGCTGTGCTTCACCGCCCGATAACGTGGTTGCAGGCTGTCCGATTTTGATATATCCAAGCCCCACCTCGCGCAATGTCGTCAGTTTTCGTGCAATCTTCGGAATCGCAGAGAAGAATTCACATCCCTCTTCTACTGTCATCTCCAGCACTTCATAGATATTTTTTCCCTTATACTTGACTTCCAGCGTTTCATGATTATAACGGCTTCCCTTACATACCTCACACGGTACATAAACATCAGGAAGGAAATGCATCTCGATTTTTACGATGCCATCGCCCTCACACGCCTCGCATCTTCCGCCGCGCACATTAAACGAGAATCTGCCTGCGGAATATCCACGCAGCTTCGCATCTGCCGTTTGTGCAAACAATTCACGGATATCTCCGAATACACCCGTATATGTCGCAGGATTTGAACGCGGTGTCCGTCCGATCGGTGACTGGTCGATACAGATAACTTTATCCAGATATTCCGTGCCCTCGATTGCAGAAAATGCGCCGGGACGAAGTTTCGCTCGATTCAGCTTTGCGGCAAGATGCTTATAGAGAATCTCATTTACAAGCGAGGATTTCCCCGAACCGGATACACCTGTGACACAGATAAATTTACCGAGCGGAAATGCTGCCGTGATATTTTTCAGATTGTTCTCGCTCGCACCGTGTATCGTCAGCTGATTGCCATTTCCGGCACGGCGTGTTTCAGGAACCGGTACATATTTTTTTCCGCTCAGATACTGGCCGGTAATCGACTCCTTACACGCCAGTATTTTATCATAGGTGCCAGCACAGACGATCTCGCCGCCGTGCACGCCTGCACCGGGGCCGATATCGACAATATAATCTGCTGCACGCATCGTATCATCATCATGTTCGACGACAATCACCGAATTTCCGCAGTCCCGCAGCCGCTTTAATGTCGCAATCAGTTTTTCATTATCCCGCTGATGCAGTCCGATACTCGGTTCATCCAGTATATACAGCACACCCATGAGTGACGAACCGATTTGGGTCGCAAGCCGGATACGCTGACTTTCGCCGCCTGATAAAGTTCCTGCCGCACGCGAAAGCGACAGATATCCAAGTCCGACACTCTGTAAAAATCCAAGTCTTGCGCGTATTTCCTTGATAATCAGTTTCGCAATCAGCTTTTCGCGTTCGGTCAGGCTGATGGAAGCAAAAATCTCTACCAGTTCATTTACCGAATGACGGCAAAGCGTATCAATATCCATTCCCCCAACTGTCACGTGGAGAGAAACCTTCTTCAGCCGCTTGCCATGACAATCGGGACAGAGACTCTCGGCCATATAGACTTCAAGTTCTTCTTTGACACGCGGTGATCCCATCTGGTATCGGCGTTTCAGATTCGGAATCAATCCCTCGAACGGATGCTTATATACGGCACCGCCATATTCGATTGCCTGATGCAAATCCAGCGCGTGGCTGCCTGTACCATATAAAAACAGGTTTCGCTCTTTTTCGCTCAGTTCACAGACAGGCTTATCCAGATCTACACCGAATTCCTTATGAATCGCATTTGCATACATATTGAATGTCGATTTCGGATCCGCATAGTTCCATCCAAGTACCTTAAAGCCGCCCTCGTGAATGGAAAGCGATGGGTTCGGCATCAGAAGCTCCGGATCAAATTCCTGAAACACGCCCAGTCCGGTACAGGTTTCACAGGCGCCAAACGGATTATTGAACGAGAACATCCGCGGAGATAATTCTTCGACGGATATGCCGTGCTCAGGACACGCATACGAAAGCGAATAGAGCTGTTCCTCTCCCCCGATTACATCTACCAGAACCATTCCTTCAGAAAGTGCTGTGGTTGTTTCAAGACTATCCGTCAGTCGTGTCCTGATCCCGTCCTTTACCACCAGACGGTCTACGATCACTTCAATATTGTGTTTCTTATTTTTATCAAGCGTGATCTTCTCCGAAAGGTCATAAATCACGCCGTCCACGCGAACTCGTACATAGCCTGATTTTTTTGCCTGTTCCAGTTCTTTGCTGTATTCGCCTTTTCTGCCGCGGACAATGGGGGCTAACAGCTGGATTCTTGTCCCCTCCGCAAGCCGAAGAATTTCATCGGCAATCCGATCGACTGTCTGCTGCTGGATTTCCACCCCGCAGATCGGACAATGCGGAATTCCGATTCGCGCATACAGCAGACGCAGATAATCATATATTTCCGTTACGGTTCCTACGGTAGACCGCGGATTCTTTGAGGTTGTTTTCTGGTCAATCGAAATTGCCGGTGATAATCCATCGATGCTGTCCACATCGGGCTTTTCCATCTGTCCCAGAAACATTCTCGCATAGGATGACAGCGACTCCATATACCGGCGCTGACCATCCGCATAAATCGTATCAAACGCAAGAGAGGACTTTCCGGAACCGGAAAGTCCTGTAAATACAACCAATTGATCTCTCGGAATCTCTAAGTCGATATTCTTGAGATTATGTTCCCGCGCCCCGCGGATGATAATTTTATCAAGCATCCATCCTATTCCTTTCGCAATACAAGATCAGGCATCAGATTGTGGCATTCGATCGCATATTCAAAATAAAACATATGCTTCCCACTAAAAGCAGAACGCCCGGCACCAGCAACACCAGTCCGATGATATTCAGGACTTTCGAGGCTTTCTTCATCTGGGAGATGGAATGGTTTGTGTGATCCATCATAGTCTCATAATCAGATTCCAGCATCAGTGTACCCGTTTCATCCATTGCAGTACCCTGGAACACTGTAAACCGGACACGTTCGGGAACTCTTCCGTCTGCGCCGCGCATTGGATCCAATACAAACCTTTTATCCTCTTCTCTGAGCGGGACCAGTGTTCTCGGAAACTGGCGCAGTACTACCTTCATCCCAACAGCATACGACAGCACACGATCCGTCTGAATGCCGATGAATGCACGGCGATCCTGTCCATTCTGATCCCGATATAGCACAGCATACCTATAACGATATGGTTTGCTGCTGCGTTCCTGGACCAGTGCGGCATCGGTAATCACACCTTCCAGGATTGCATTTTCACGGTAAACATTACAGCTCTTTTCCTTTACTTTCCGCTCAGAACGGATGATCAGAGAAATCAAAAACAAAATTCCTCCACCCATGATTGCATATACACTCAGTGTGACCAGATATGCGAAAATCGTAACCATTGACATAATCTTTTCTCCAATTCTATTTTTTATTTCATCCCGAAAAACAATAACACATTTGTTTGTTTTCTATTATATCATATCCATTTTTAAATTGCAATACCTTTTCCCTTTCTTTCTTCTGAACATTTTTTACAGATTTCTTACGATTTTGACATTCTTGTTTCTGTTTCGTTACTTGACAAATCTCCCGCAACATGATATACTTATTAAACATCGGGATGAAAGGAGCGTGTGGTCATTGCGTCAGCCCGGAACAAAACAAATTGCGGATAACCGTAAAGCCCGTCACGATTATTTCATCCTCGAAACCTATGAAGCAGGAATTGAACTGGTCGGAACCGAGGTCAAATCTATCCGCCAAGGAAATGTCAATCTCAAGGACAGTTGGTGTGCCATCGAAGAAGGCGAACTCTTTCTCCGTGATATGCATATCTCCCCTTACGAAAAAGGAAATCTCTTTAACCGTGAACCAAGACGTCCGCGCAGACTGCTTATGCACAAACGCGAAATCCTCAAACTCTTTGGAACACTCAAAACACAAGGTCTTACCCTCATTCCCCTTTCTCTCTATTTCAAGGACAGTCGTGTCAAAGTACAGCTCGGACTTTGTAGGGGTAAAAAACTTCATGATAAGCGCGAGGATGCCGCAATCCGATCCGCGAATCGCGAAATCGACCGCATTGTCAAGGAACGCCGCGGCAGAGAATAATCCGCTTCCTTCTCCAATTCATGGGGGCGTAAAGGTTTCGACGGGGGTTGTGAAGTTTGGTCGGCGAGTCGGGGCGCACTGCCCGAAAATGGTGCAACTTATAAATTTAAACGAGAACAATAATTCCGTTTTGATGGCCGCTTAAGGCCGTCCGTCTGCCCGGAACATACCACGGGTCCGGTGTCAGGCGTCATGACGTGGTGAACGTCTGCTCGCTCGCGCTCGGAGGCAGCAGTCGCATTACGAGCTACCGTTTCTACAAGCCTGTTTGTCGGCGTGTCGTTTCGGGAATCTAATTGACAAACTACACTCGTAGATGACCGGATGGACCGGCTTTCGGACAGGGGTTCAATTCCCCTCGCCTCCACCAATTTTACTCACGTTTTTGTCCCTTGGGATGAAAGCGTGAATTTTTTTGCGTGAAAATCGTGCCAGAATCATATGTACATCGCAAGGCTCACTGTCATCAGTGAGT
>JAFXIC010000071.1 GCA_017533485.1 Oscillospiraceae bacterium | reverse complement strand
GCAGAAATTCCGGAAAGCCCGTCGCAGTCCGCATTCAACCGACCAGTTTCACTCAGCGATACACTCGTATCCTCCGCGGCAACTCTCGATACCAGAATCGCATCGGAGATATCGACAACACCATCACAATTTGCATCGCCGTAACCTACAGAAGTTCCAAAGAATATATTTGGCCTAAATATTGATATATGCTCAGACAGACGTAATCTTGATTGGAAAATAAGATATGTTTTAAGAAAATTATCCCATCCGTAGGCTTCATAATTAACTTCAATATAGATCATATCTTTTTCTACTTTGTTCAAATCAAGTTCCCAATCATAGAAAGCAGTATAGTAACCAGTATGGCTTGTTGTTTCGTCCAGATGAACGATGCATGCGTTGCCGATAATTTTTTCGGATAACCCAAGTGCTTCTGCCAATTTGCTATAAGATATATCGCCATTTTCATATATGCTGCCAACTTCATGCTGTCCGGGAGGCCAAGTTTTCATCAATGTCGGAAGAAACTGATCTTCGTCATTACAAAGAATACCATAGCGGGTAAAGACTCTACATCCATTTTTGATTGAATCATCAATCCATTCTGACATATGTTCATAACCTTCTACTGTCTCCAGTTCTTCAATGCTCATTTCCGCCAATTCATCAAAAGTGTATTCATTCGCATCTTTTGCAGACGCTTGGATGGTTGGGATGGCACTAAAAGCCATCAAAATGCTTGTAAATAACACAAGCATTTTTCGAATTGTCTTTTTCATAGAGATCCTCCTCTCAAAATCTCAGCCGTGTTGTTTGAATCGGAACGAAGCGGCTGTGTTCTTCGCCCCGATTTTGGCTTTTTCGCTATGCCTTCTATATATATATGTCGAAAAAAACGCCAACTTCTTACATCACTTCCAAAACTTTGTAGATACTCACAAAATTTTCCTCTGTGATTGGATAGCCTGCACAATTAAAATCACTGCCTGCTGTGTGAAGCTGCTTGAATCCACACTTGCAATCGACAGGGATTCGTAGTATAATAGTGTCATAGGAAAAAGGCTGTGCTGATAAAGCTTGTACACAGCGATTCCAATCAAAACGAGAAAGGAAGATCTGAATATGACGCCACAGGAGCTTCAGGATAAAAAAGAAGAATTTATCCGGATTTATAAGGAACATATTACCCGTCCGGGCGCAGAGAAGCTGCTCGAATATCTCTGTTCGGAGAAGAGCGATTTCTTTACCGCGCCGGCGAGTACCCGCTATCACGGTGCATACGAGGGCGGACTGCTGGAGCATTCGCTCAATGTGTACTACTGTCTGCGTGATTATTTAGCGCGGCCGCGGGTGAAGGAGCTTTACGGAATGGAATATACCGAGGAGAATATCGCGATTGCCGCACTCCTCCATGACCTTTGCAAGATGAATTTTTATACCGTGGATTACCGCAACAGCAAGAATGCACAGGGCGTCTGGGAGAAAGTCCCCTACTATAAAATCAATGACCAGCTCCCGTATGGACATGGCGAGAAATCGGTCTACCTGATTCAGTTTTTTATGCATCTCCGGAAAGAGGAAGCCTTCGCAATCCGCTGGCATATGGGCTTTTCAGGACCGGAAGATGCGAATACGGTCGGAAAAGCACTCGAAATGTATCCGCTCGCATTCGCCCTCTGTACCGCCGATATGGAAGCTTCCTATTTCATGGAAGGCTCGGTGGAATAAGCATTCGGGATTCTTCGGGAATTTTCGGAAAACAGCTTGCAATTTTATCGGAACTATGCTATAATAAAGTGTTAGTAGTTACCGATTATATTTTATGAGCAGGAAGGATTGGAAACCAATGGGAATCAAACCGATTTGTGAACAGTCTCCGGAAGAACTGCAAGCGCTTTTGCAGGAAACCAAAGAGGCATATGCGGCGTTTCAGGCGAAGAAGCTGAGTCTGAATATGGCGCGCGGAAAGCCTGCACCGGCACAGCTTGACCTGACGATGCCGATGCTGGATACACTGAAATCCGACACACCCCTCATTTCCGAAAGCGGAGATGACTGTCGGAATTACGGTGTTCTTTCCGGCATCACCGAGGCAAAGAAGCTGTTCGCATCACTGATCGGCGCAAAAGAAGAGGAAATGTTTATTGCCGGAAATTCCAGTCTGGAGCTGATGTTTGCCTGTGTCCAGATCGCCTGTATCAAAGGTATTGCAGGCTGTACCCCCTGGAGCCGTCTTGACAGCGTGAAATTCCTCTGTCCGGTTCCGGGCTATGACCGCCACTTCGGGCTGACGGAATATTTCAATATCGGGATGATTCCCGTACCGATGACCGAGGACGGCCCTGATATGGATCTCGTGGAGAAATATGTCGAAACGGATGAAAGCATAAAGGGCATCTGGTGTGTACCGATTTATTCAAATCCCGGCGGCATTGTATACAGCGATGAAACCGTGCGGCGTTTTGCGGCGCTGAAACCGGCGGCAAAGGATTTCCGTATTTTCTGGGACAACGCCTACTGTATCCACCACCTCACCGATACCCCACGTCAGCCGCTTACCATCAACGCGGCTTGTGAGGAGAGCGGAAACCGCAGCATCTTCTATCAGTTCATGTCCACCTCGAAAATCACCTTCTCCGGCGGCGGTGTTGCCGCATTCAATACATCCGCCGAGAATCTCTCGGAGCTCTCGAAGCATCTCGGCATCCAGACCATCGGCTTCGATAAGATCAACCAGCTGCGCCATGTGAAATTCTTCGGGGACGCAGAGGGCGTAAAAGCACATATGGAGCTTCATCGTCAGATCTTAAAACCGAAATTTGACGCCGTACTGAATGCTTTGGCAAGAGAGCTGAAGCCGCTTGGAATCGGAAGCTGGACGGAGCCTCAGGGCGGTTATTTCGTCTCCTTCGACGCACCCTGCGGCTGTGCAAAGCGTGTGGTACAGCTTTGTAAGGAGGGCGGCGTGACGCTGACCGGCGCAGGCGCAACCTTCCCGTATCAAAAAGATCCGGATGACCGGAATATCCGGATCGCACCCACCTATCCTTCCGTGGATGAGCTGGAACAGGCAATGGAGCTGTTTTGTATCAGCGTGAAGCTTGCCGCATTGGAGCAGCTCGTATAATAATAGTATACTGATCCGAAAATCTGAAAAGGAGTGCAGAAAGCATGATTAACTTAAATCTCGTACTGACAGATCTCGATATGCTGAAAACCCAGATCGGCAGAAAGGGCTATGATGTTTCGAAACTCGACGACCTCGCAGCATTGCTGACCGAGAAAAAGGGCAAGCAGGCAGCACTGGATGAGCTGCGTGCAAAGAGAAACCTCTGGAAAAAAGACCAGAGCGTATCCGTTGAAGATAAGAGACAGCTGCGTGATGATATCGCCGCCGGCGAAGCAGCCCTTTCCGAGCTCGAAGAAAAGATTCGTGAAATCCATCTCGATATTCCGAACCTGCCGGATGAAGACGCACCGGAAGGAAAGGACGAAAAGGATAATGTTGTTGTCCGCGAATGCGAGGACTATTATAAGTCTTCGGTCGAAACCTTCCGTCCCCACTGGGAAGTTGCAAAAGACCTCGATATTCTCGATACGGAGCTTGCGGCAAAGGTTTCGGGTTCGATGTTTGCAATGTATAAGGGTGCCGGCGCAAAGCTGCTGAGAGCACTCGTCACATATGCACTTTCGCTCCACGGCGAAAAATATCTCGAAATTATTCCGCCGCATATGGTAACATCCAGAACGCTGACCTTTACGGGCCATCTCCCGAAGTTCTCCGAGGAACAGTATACCTGTGAAAGAGATGATATGTGGCTGATTCCGACCGCAGAAGTCCCGCTGACGGGCGCATTCGCGGAAACAACCTTCGAACAGGGTCAGCTTCCGCAGTACCGCTGTGGATATACGGTCTGCTTCCGCCGTGAGGCAGGCTCCGCCGGTAAGGATACAAGAGGTCTGCAGCGCGTCCACGAATTCCATAAGGTCGAGCTGGTCAAGGTTGTCGAGCCGAGCAGCTGCCGCGCAGAGCTGGATGACCTGTTGGCAGACTGCCTGAAGATTGTGAAGGACCTGAAGCTCCAGTGGAGAATTCTCGACCTTTGTACCGGCGATATGGGCGATAAGTACGGAAGATGCTATGACATCGAAGTATTTGCCCCCGGTGCACAGCGTTGGCTTGAGGTTTCGTCTGTCGGCCATTTCAGCGACTATCAGGCACGCCGCGCAAAGATTTGCTATAAGGATGAAAACGGCAAGAAACAGGTTGCATATACCCTCAACGGTTCGGGTATGGCGACGCCGCGCGTGATTGCGGCAATCATCGAAGCCTATCAGCAGCCGGATGGTACGATTCTCGTACCGGAGGTTCTGCGTCCGTTCATGGGCTGTGATGTGATTCGTCCGAGAGGCTGATTGAGAGCGTGAGAATACCCCTGTCTGTGGACATATCGTTTACAGACAGGGGTATGTCGTTTATGCATACTGCCTAAATACAAGATAGATATACGAGGAAAATTTATGAGTATCTACAAAGTTTTGGAAGTGATGTAAGAAGTTGGCGTTTTTTCGACATATATATATATATAGGAGGCATAGCGAAAATCCCCAAAAACCGGAGCAGAGAACACAGCCGCTCGGCTTCGGTTTCCAAAACACGGCTGAAAGATTGAGAGGAGGATCTCTATGAAAAAGACAATGAAAAAGCTGCTGTGTGCGGTGCTCGCCGCAGCAACCCTCGGCACCTGTTCGATGGGCGTTTCCGCGGAGGAAAGCTACCTGCTCGGTGATGTCAACAAAGACGGCGTAGTGGATGCGGACGATTCAGGAGTGATTCTGATTGAGTATCTGCGAGTAATGATTGGCAACCCTGCGGCATTTTCCGAAGAGGAATTTGCGCTTGCGGATGTAGATAAGAACAACCGTCTTGACGCAACGGATTCGGGTGTAGTTCTCCAGTACTATGCTTACGCATTGATGTCTGATACTCCGATTACATTAGAAGAATATCTGGCGTACACGCACACACTTTCCGAGGAAGAACAGATTGGATTGTTAAAGGAAACACATGAGTATGCAAAACCCATTCTCGGAGATTCCGAAGACATGAAAAATGAGTGGTACGAACAATACGAGGAGAAGTGGGGGTTCTAAAATGAAATCTTTGATGAAATGGGCGACGGGAATTATGCCCGTTTCAACAGATTTCGCTCCACCTTTCCATAGCATAAGATTCTGAAATTTTGAGAGGAGGAATCATTATGAAAAACAAATTGTTATGTAGCGTTTTGGCTTGTGCCATGAGTGCTTTTTCCTTGCCTGCTACAGTCCATGCGGTCGATCCGTCGGATAACACAGAGCTAGAAAAGTATTTCGAGATCTTGCAGTCGTGTCCGTCAGCATATGAACCGATCTACGAACGGCAGATCAAACCGGCAGAATTGAGCGAGGATGGGACACTTCCATATGTTGCACAAAGACATATTCAGGAACTGAACGGTTTGGTATTCCGCTGTTCGGATGCGGCGGAATTGAGCAAGATTGCGGAAAACCGTACTGTTCAAACGATTTCTGACTATCTTGCTATGCGAGATGAGGCAGAAGCTTTGGACGGCAGGGTTCGGAATACAGAACATGATTCTATTTCGGCATACCAGTCGGATGATGTATATGTTGCGGATCTGTACTACGGTCCGTATCCGACAAAGGAGGAACAGCGCAGCATTCTTGCTTCCATTCTTGAAAATCCGAGCATGGAGCTTCTTGGCATCTTACAGACAGATTGGTATCTCAAAGGATACTATGACGAAATGAATACCGAGCTGTACATAGTTCCGGAGGAAGGCTGTGAAGTGCGTGCGGATGAGCTGTACTGTGAGGAATACTGCAAATTGAAGTATTCGCCGTCTTTGAGCGATTACCAACTGAACTACCTGAAAGATCTGCCGAGCAATACCGGTTCTGCAAAAGTATTGATGGATATGCTGAGTTTTGAAGAAATCACGGCACTCTGTGAAAAGCTCGAAGCGCGGGATGATATTGCATACGCATGGATCGTTCCGGTATATCTGGAGGATATGATGTGCAACGCTGGCGATTACGGCTATTCGGTCAAGGGATTCAATCTGGCAGGTGATGTCAACAAAGACGGCGT
>JAFXIC010000070.1 GCA_017533485.1 Oscillospiraceae bacterium | reverse complement strand
TTGTCCAACGACAGAGGCTTATACATAGAAGCATCGTTTCCGACAACTTCCAAGTAAGCATAGTGTATTGATAACAATTATGATTATACCACAAAGCTTTGAAATTGTCAAGTTGTTTTTGAATTTCCCGATTCATTCATCGTGAATTCGTCAATTTGCTACAAAATTCACAAGCTTATTTTGTATATATATTTGCTTTCGAATGGTTTTTCCTTCCAATGCCGCACGAACCGCTTCCTGTTCGAGTGCCATCGGGACAACCACATCTTCCGCAGCTCCCATCGGAATCATCAGCTTTGCTTTTACCTTTCCGCAGATCTGGACAACGATTTCTACCTCGTCCTCCACACAGAGCTTTTCATCATACTTCGGCCATGTTTCAGTATTCAGAATACCATAGCCCAGCATCTCGAACAGCTCCTCTGTGATATGCGGTGCAAACGGGTTCAGCAGCATCAGCAATGTCCGGTATTCGCCGCGTGTGACTGCGCCGGAAGCATAAAATTCGTTCACCAGCGCCATCATTGCCGCAATCGCGGTATTGAACTTCAGCGACTCGATATCATCGGTTACCTTGCGGATCGTCTTATGCATCAGCGTCAGCATCTCATCACGATATCCGTCACCGTCGATGACAAGATCCTGCAACGCCCAGATACGGTCTAAGAATCTCTTGCAGCCGCGGATACTCGACGGGCTCCACGGTGCGGTCTTCTCGAAATCTCCGATGAACATCTCATACATACGGAGCGTATCCGCACCATACTGCTTGATGACATCATCGGGATTGATGACATTGCCGCGCGATTTCGACATCTTCTGACCGTCCTCACCCAGAATCATGCCATGGGAGGTACGGCGCATATACGGCTCCTTACAGGATACCGTATCAATATCGTACAGGAACTTATGCCAGAAACGGGAATACAGCAGGTGCAGTGTTGTATGCTCCATACCGCCGTTATACCAGTCAACCGGCAGCCAGTACCTGAGTGCTTCCGGAGAAGCCAGACACTCTCGGTTTGTCGGGTCACAATAACGCAGGAAGTACCACGATGAACCAGCCCACTGCGGCATCGTATCGGTCTCACGCTTTGCAGGCCCGCCGCAATGCGGACAAGTTGTATGGATAAAGGATTCGAGTGTGGAAAGCGGAGATTCGCCGTTATCGGTCGGCATATAGCTCTCAACATCCGGCAGGCGCAGCGGAAGCTCCTCCTCCGGCAGCGGTACCCATCCGCATTTCTCACAATGCACCATCGGAATCGGTTCGCCCCAATAACGCTGGCGGGAGAATACCCAGTCACGCAGCTTGAAGTTCACCTTCTCATGACCTTTTCCGTTTTCAGTCAGCCACTCACGGATTTTTACCTTTGCTTCCTCGACCGAAAGGCCATCCAGGAAATCAGAATTGGTCATAACACCGGTCGCACAGTCCGTAAAGGCTTCTTTTGTGATATCGCCGCCCTTTACAACCTCGATAATCGGCAGATCAAATACCTTTGCGAATTCATAGTCACGCGTATCATGTGCCGGAACCGCCATAATCGCACCCGTTCCATATGTCATCAGCACATAATCCGAGATGAAAATCGGAATCTCTCTGCCATTGACGGGGTTGATGGCTCTGACGCCGTCGAGCTTCACACCGGTCTTTTCCTTTGCCATCTCAGTACGCTCGAAATCAGACTTATGCGCAGCTTTTTCCTGATATGCACGAATTTCGTCCATGTTCGAAAGCTGCTCCGACCACTTCTCGATCATCGGATGCTCCGGCGAAATTACCATATAGGTTGCGCCGAACAAGGTATCGGGGCGTGTGGTATAAACGGTCAGCGTATCACCGGAAGAAGTCTGGAAATCGACCTCGGCACCGGTGGAACGACCGATCCAGTTGGTTTGTGTCAGCTTGATCTTATCGAGATAATTGACTTCTGCCAGATCATCCAGCAGTCTCTGTGCATATTCGGTGATTTTTAGCATCCACTGGGATTTTACTTTTCTTACGACCTCGCCGCCGCAGCGTTCACAGACGCCGCCGACGACTTCTTCGTTTGCCAGAACAACCTTACAGGATGTACACCAGTTGACTGCCATTTCCTTCTTATATGCCAAGCCCTTCTTGAACATCTGGATGAAAATCCACTGTGTCCAATGGAAATAGTCGGGATCGGTTGTATTCACCTCTCGCTGCCAGTCAAAGGACAGACCGAGCGACTGGAGCTGTTCCTTGAATCTCGCGACATTCTTTTCTGTCACCAGTGCGGGGTGAATCTGATTCTTGATCGCATAATTCTCTGTCGGCAGTCCAAAGGCGTCCCAGCCCATCGGGAACAGGACATTATATCCCTCCAGACGGCGCTTTCTCGACACGATATCCATTGCCGTATACGGACGCGGATGTCCGATATGGAGACCCTGACCGGACGGATACGGGAACTCTACGAGGGCATAAAACTTCGGCTTCGAATAATCATTCTCTGCGTGGAAGGTCTGATGTGCCTCCCAGTATGCCTGCCATTTTTTTTCGATTTCTGTGAAACGGTACTCCTGCACCTGAACACACTTCCTCTCTTCGTCATATTATCTCAAGGATTGCGAGATAATTCGATTTACAGTTTTTAATGTTTCAATCAATCAGCCAATCGGAAATATCAACCTGCTCGCCGTCAGCCCAGAGGCGTTCGAGCTGATATTCTTCTCTGGCTTCCCGATAGAATACGTGGACGATGATATCATCATAGTCGAGTATCACCCAGTTCGCACCGCGGAAACCCTCGGTTCCGCGCGGTTCGACACCTGCTTCACCGAGCTGGAACTCCACCTCGTCCGCAAGCGCCTTGACCTGTGTTGAGCTGTTGCCGGTTGCGATGACAAAATAATCTGCAAGAATGGTCAGATTGGTAATGCCAAGCACCTGAATATCCTCTGCTTTTTTCTGGTCAAGGATTCTTACGATTTTTTCAAGTTTCTCCTGCGTAGTCATAGCAGCCTCCTTTTTTATTTGCCATTAAACGTATCGCCGTTCTCAATTTCTTCGAACGTGATATCATCATTATCATACATCGTATTCTGATAATTTCCTACCGTAACAAGCTCCCGGATCGGAAGCTTGAAAACCGGCTGGTAATACGGGCGGAAATACTTATTCAAAAGGTCAATCGTCGGTTCCTTATGCACCGACCAGACCGAATAGTGGTCGTAGTGTACCCAGTCTTCGGGGTAATAATTATATCCCTCGCCCGGCAGCATGAACATATGGATATTCTCCATACCGACGACTGTCGCGAAATCCGAAAGCATACTGATTTCATGCATCGAGAGATTCGAACCGATGAGCTTCTCTTCTACGATCGTATCAATATAATTGATGAGCTTGATCGAACCGATGTCACAGGCTTTTGCCATAGCAGCGGCAAGGAAGATACGCTGTGCCTTCATTCTTCCGATATCACCCTCATTATAGCCGTGGCGGTAACGAACCATCCATTCCGACTGCTGACCGTTCAGAACCTGTTCGCCGGCATAGATTGTCTTTCCCGGCTCATATTCAATCGTATACGGCATATCAATCGGTATACCGCCGACCAAGTCAACAATCCGCACAATATCGGTACAGCTTGTAATGATATAGCGATCAATCGGAACCTGGAAAACTTCTTCGACACAGTCTACGGTGCGCTGGATCTGGGAAACATCCTTATTGCCCATCGTATAGACAGAATTGATTTTTCCCGCTTCGAACGAGGTATGATCCGGCACAAAGGTATCACGCGGAATCTGGAGAATATTGATTTTATTGGCTGCGATATCGAACATAATCAGCATCATAACGTCCGTATTCGATCGCAGCTCGTCCAGTCCCAGAAACAATACGCCGAACTGACCTTCCCGAATCTGGTCTAAGTCCAGTCCGTCATCAAATTCTGTTTCGCCCTCCTCGATGACCTCATCCACCTCGTCTTTTACAACAAGTGAATAATCGTTCTCGTCCTTCTCGTCAAGCTTACCGTTCATTTCTTCAAACGGCTTCCAGTTCTTGAATTTCTGCATCATTGAGATATGCGTGATATAGGTATTTCCATTCGGATCCTTCCCTTCATACGGGATGACCGGCATATGGATCACCATCACAAAGCTCAATGCAATTGCTGCGATCACAGCCACAAAGAGTCCAAGCCGTTCTTTCCAGTTCATCTTACGCCGTTTGCGTGACGTTCCGGACCCCGACACAGGACGCGCCTTTTTTGAAACGCTCTTTTTCTTTGAATTTTTGCTCATGCTTCGAAACTCCTTTATGCAAAGCGCTGTCTGTTATTTTTTGCGCTGATTCATAATTCTAAGGTAATGATTGTATGCATCGGCAGTATAGGGAATGATAAGATTCCCCTTTCGAAGTGAAGTATCCATTGCATACTGAAGCGCTTCGAACATTGCCTTATCCAGATCATTCATGGCAAGCTTCCGGAAATGGTCTGCATCCCGATAGGTTCTGTCAGCTGAAATGAGATCTGCCATATAGATAATCTCCTCCAGTCGTGACATTCCCCCTCGACCAACGGTATGAAACCGCACCGCATACAGCACATCCCGATTCTCGATCCCAAGCTCAACCCGCAAATAGGATTCTGCCGCGATGCCATGCCAGACAGGCTTCGACTCCCATTCCTCTTTACAGGCAGACGGAACTGCATTTTCCATCAGCTCAGCCTGCTGCGGAAAGGGAAGCTCTTTACAGATATCATGCAGCAGTCCGCCGAGGTATGCCCAATCAGCATCTGCGTTCCAGCGTTCTGCGAGTGCGCGCGCCGATGCCGCAACATTCATCGAATGTGTCAGGCGTTTCTTTGAAAGCCTTGCCCGCAGCAATGCGATATATCGCTGCTGCTGCAAGGAAGAACAGCTCTCCTGCATGGCGCTCACCCCCATTTTACAGCTTCTCTCCGTTTCTCGTACCATATAAACCATTCAATCTTATATATTGTACTACATTTTTCGGCAAAAGGCAAGAGGAATTCTCATTCTTTTTCAGTTTCTTACGAATTTGCGTAGATGATACCGGAAATGCTCGTACAGACAGCACGATGATATCTGCGCAGGATTCTGCATCTGACAGCGCTTCCGCCTTTTCAAAAAGTGCCGGCAGATCGCCCGTTTCTCTGGATACTGCACAGATTCTTGCCATACGCAGAATCTCCGTATAGCAATACCAGCGGTCAAAGCTCAGCAGCATATCGCTCCCGATCATCAGCGTCCAATGGACATCCGGATATTCCTTCGTAAGCTGTCTTAATGTTTCTACCGTATAGGATTTCCCGTTTTTCCGGATTTCATCATCCGATACGGTCATCCAGTCGTATTGTTCGGCGGCGCGTCTGCACATCTCCAGCCGATGTTCCGCCGCCGCATATTCCGAGCAATCCTTATGCGGTGCTTCCCCCGACGGCATCAGAATCACACGCTCCAGCCCCAATGCTTCATACACAGATTCTGCCAGATACAGATGACCGTTATGAATCGGATTAAAGCTCCCGCCAAACAACCCGTATTCTTTCATTTTACCAGCTCTATCACCGGCTTTTTCGGATTGCGCAGATAAAGTACAAAACGTGAGCCGATCGCACAGACAACCTCTGCACCGACTTCCTTTGCAATCTCCTCCGCCGCCTCTCTTGCGGTCAATTCACAATTATCCAGTACGCGCATCTTGATCAGCTCTCTTGCACGCAGCGCATCAGCAACCTGTTTCAGGAGTGCGTCACCGATTCCGCCCTTTCCAACCTGTAAAATTGTATCCATGGTCGATGCCATACCGCGCAGCTGTGCGCGCTGTTTACTCGTCAGCATTTTCGTTTTTCTTCCTTTCTTCCATTCGCTTCTTCAATTCCGCCACGACCTGTTCAAGTGCACGCTTCCGATGGCTGACGGCATTTTTTTCCTCCGCAGAAAATTCTGCAAAGGAACGCCCGTCAATATAAAAGATCGGGTCATATCCAAATCCGTTTTCGCCGCGTGGTGCGTCGCCGATTTCACCGCAGACTTCACCCTCGAACGAAACGGAATGATGCTCCGGCGTCATCAGAACCATTGCACAGATAAAACTTGCACGCCGGTTTTCTTTTCCTTCCATCTCTGCCAGAAGCTTTGTATTCCGTTTTGCGTCTGTTGCATTCTCCCCCGCATAACGATGGGAATAAACCCCCGGTGCACCACCGAGTGCCTCAACACATAGTCCGCTGTCATCTGCCAGCGTATAGCAGGAAATTCCTCGCTGACCGGCTGCATCCCGCAATGCCTCAGCTTTGATTGCGGCATTCGCCAGAAATGTCTTTCCGGTTTCTTCGACATCCAGATCAAAGCCTGCTTCCGACTGTGACACGACCTCGAACGGCAGCCCTTTCAGCATCTCTCGGATTTCACGCAGCTTATTTTGATTATTCGTCGCCAGAATCAGCTTCGTCATCATCGTCATCCGCTCCCTTATCCCGATCTTCATGCAGCTCCGCAAGCTCCTGCGGATCGCGTTCAAACAGCGCATCTACAAAATTTTTCGACTGGAACGGCTGGAGATCCTCAATCTTTTCACCGACTCCGATCAGCTTTACCGGAATTCCAAGCTCATTGTGGGTAGATATCACGATACCGCCCTTTGCCGTACCATCCAGCTTCGTAAGCACAATACCGGTAATCGGCGCAACCTCCTGAAACAGACGCGCCTGACTGACAGCATTCTGACCCGTCGTCGCATCCAGCACCAGCAGGCATTCCTTTGCACAGCCCTCAGCTTCCCGATCAATCACACGATTGATCTTCGCAAGCTCCTGCATCAGATTCTTCTTATTATGCAGTCGGCCCGCCGTATCGCAGATCACTACATCACAATTTCTTGCCTTTGCCGCAGTCAGCGCGTCAAACACCACGGCTGCCGGATCACTGCCCTCGGCATGACGCACGAGTTCTACGCCGGCACGATCTGTCCAGACCGCAAGCTGGTCAATGGCTGCCGCACGGAACGTATCGGCTGCCGCAACCAGCACACGCTTGCCTTCGTTGCGGTACTGATAGCACATTTTACCGATTGTTGTGGTCTTACCTGCACCGTTTACACCGATGACAAGAACCACAGAGGGGGTTGTCGAAAGATCCAGCGGCTGATCCTCTCCCATCATATCGGAGATAATTTCATGCATCAGATCCATAATCTGATTCGGATCGGTAATGCCGCGTTCCTTTACCATCTTCCGAAGCTGCTGACAGATTTCTTCGGCTGTTTCAACGCCCATATCTCCCATAATCATGGTTTCTTCAAGCTGTTCAAACAGATCTTCATCAATTTTTGTAAATGTGCCCAGAAGCTTCCGCATTCCGCGCATCACGCTGTCGCGTGTTTTCTTCAGACTTTCTTTAATTTTCGAGAAAAAGCCCATGCTGTTCTCCTTTCAGTCAAATCTCAGCCGATTATCCTTGTTCTGCGGCTGCCATACCGCTCTGGTCGAGGCGCAGCAGTCTGGATACGCCATCCTCCTGCATCGTCACGCCGTACAGCACATGGGCTTCTTCCATGGCACTTCGGCGGTGCGTCACCACAACAAACTGTGTTTCACCCAGAAAACGATTTAAATATTGTGCGTATTTTCGTACATTGACTTCATCCAATGCCGCATCAATTTCATCCAGAATACAAAACGGTGCCGGCCGGAGCTTTAGGATCGCAAAATAAATACAAATCGCAATAAAAGACTGTTCACCGCCGGAGAGCGAGATCAGGTTCCGTATCACCTTTCCGGGCGGTGCGACACGAATCTCAATGCCTGACTCCAGTACGTGTTCCGGATCGGTCAGCTCCAGCGATGCACTTCCGCCGCCGAACAGCTCTACGAAAATCTCGCCGAAATACTGATTGATCTGCGCAAAGCTCTCCGTGAAAATAACACACATATCCTGTGTCAGCTTCTCGATCAGCGCTTCAAGTTCCTGCTTGGAATGTTCGACATCCTTGAGCTGTGCGGAAAGGAAGGTATAGCGTTCCGAAACCTCCCGGTATTCATCAATCGCTGCGACATTCACAGAGCCAAGTGCACGGATCTTATTCTTAACCGAAGTCAGTGCGGTTTCGGTTTCCCGCAGGTTTTCAATCGGTTTTGCCTGTGATTCGGCTTCGGTTACCGTCAGTTCATAGCTTTCCTGCATCCGGAAAATCAGATCATCCATCTCTTTACGGACAGTATTCTGACGCTCCTCAACACGCGTGCGCTCTGCGGACTGCTTTTCTCGTGCGTCACGCAGCGCATCCGTTCCTTCGCGCAGTACACGCGTATACTTTTCCTTTTCTTCATGCAGATTCCGAAGCGAAAGAATCTGTTTTTGCATCCCTTCCACTGCTTCTCTCTGGGACTGCTGTCCCTGCGTCAGTACCGAAATCTCATGTTCTTTTGAGACAATATTCGCTTTCTCCTGCTGAATCCGCATGGAAAGCTGCTCCGCCTGATTTGCGGACTGTTCCTGACTGCGCACCATTTCGGCACGCTTATTCTGTTCGGACGCAATATCCTTTGCAAGCTCTGCCTGCAAAATCCGATGGATTCCGATTTCTTCTGCTTTTGCGGCGCGGTCATTCGAAAGCTTCTGACGCTGCGTGCGGCTTGTCTCAAGCGTTTCTTCCGCTTCTGCGATTTCGTTCTCCAGCGTTTCCAGCTCTGTACGGAGTGTTTCGAGCTGTTCGGTCAGCGTTTCCGCCTTATTCTGGAGTCTGACACGCTGCTGTGCTTCGTTTTCCTGCCATGCGGCGTCCGCTTCGGCTTTTGCCTGCAATGCGGACAATTCCTGTTCGATCGCGTGCTGGGATTCGAGATACTCCGCGATACGTGCATCCGCACCCTCGACATCTGTTTTCAGCTTCTCCCATTCTGCCTTACGCTTTGCCGCATCCGCACGAAGCTGTTCCTGCTGCTGCTGCAAGACCTGAATCCGTGCTGCCGCTTCTTCAATCTCATGGGTTCTTGTAATCACACCGGCACTTCTTGCCGCAGAACCACCGGTATAGGAGCCGCCGGAATGGACAACCTGACCATCGAGCGTTACAATCCGGAAGCGATATCCGAATTCCTTGGCAATCCGGGACGCGCTGTCGATATCGTCACAGACCGCAATCCGTCCCAGCAGGCTTTCCATCACATTCCGGTAGATTTCATCAAATCCGACCAGATCGCACGCCAATGCCACAAAACCGTCGATTCCGTCCAGGTTCTCCCGCAATCGGTTGCCGCGGATCGTTGTCATCGGCAAAAATGTCGCTCGTCCTCCGCGGATTTCTTTGAGGTACCGGATACAGCGTTTTGCTGCATCCTCGTTCTCCACAATCAGATTCTGGAGTGCGCCGCCAAGTGCTGTTTCGATCGCCGTACCGTACTGCGGCTGGACAGTAATTTTCTGTGCAACCGTACCGTGGACGCCGCCAAGTCTGCCGCTGCCGGCGACCTTCAATACCTGCCGCACACTCCCCGCATAGCCCTCCATATTCTGTTCCAGATCTCGCAGAATCTTCTGTTTCTGGACTGCCTGCTGGAGATTTGCGCTGACCTCCGAAAGGCTTTCGACTGCCTGTTCATATTTCTTCTGACGGATGCCCGTCAATTCCTGAAAGCCTGCCTTACGGTTCAGCTGTTCCTTCTGTTTCTCCGAGAGCGATGTCAGCTGTGCCGAAAGCTTCTCCTGCTGTACCGCATACTCACGCAGCCGCTCTTTTGCCGAGATTCCATCCTGCTTTGCGCGGTCAATCGTATCATAGGTATCTTTCAGCTCGGCATCCAGTGTTTGCTGACGGATCCGCTGTTCAGACTGTCGGAGATAGAGCTTGCGCAGTGCGGCGTCCTGTGTATCACAGGCTTCTAACTGCGATGTGCCCTGCTGTTCGAGCTCTGACAGTGCCGTTTCCGCAGCTGATATTTCTGCATCCAGCGTATTCTGACGCGCTTCGAGCTGCTTGAGATACGCGTCCTGCACACGAAGCTTTTCTTCCCATTCCGTATCCGAAAGCGCAAGTGCTTCCTTCTGGGCTGTCAGCGATGCAATATTCTCATTGCTATGACGGATTTCATTCTCGCAAACCGCGATTTTTGCTGTCGTATCCGCATTGCTCTGTTCCGCGGCAACAATCTTATCCTGTAATGTTTCGATATCCGCAGTTGCCTGCTGCATATCCTGAAACGCAAGCTGCAGCTTTTCTTCCTCGCGCTGAATGTCATTCTGAAGATTCTCATATTCCGCAGTCAGCCGCAGATAGCTGTCCGAGAGCGTTTCCAGTGTTTCACCCAGCGTTTTCAGTTTATGCACCCATACCGACAGTTCCAGTTCCTTGCGTTCTTCTGCCAGCACAACAAATTTTTCGGCTTTCTCCGCCTGATGCTTCAGCGGCCCGATCCGCGATTCCAGTTCTGCTGCAATATCCGTTAAACGCAGCAGATTATCCTGTGCGGCAGAAAGCTTTCTCTGTGCTTCCTGTTTTTTATAGCGAAATTTCGATACGCCTGCGGCTTCTTCGAAAATATCCCGTCGCTCATTCGATTTCGCGCCGACAATTTCCGCAATTCTTCCCTGACCGATAATTGCATATCCGTCACGTCCAAGCCCCGTATCCATAAACAGCTCATTCACATCCCTTAAACGGACATTCTTTCCGTTAATCAGGTATTCGCTGTCGCCGCTCCGGTAGAGTCGGCGTGTTACGGCAACCTCAGGTTCCGGATCCGATAATGCATGATCGCTGTTGTCGATCGTCAGGGTTACTGCGGCAAATCCCATTGGCTTTCGCGTTTTTGTACCCGAGAATATGACATCCTCCATACTCTTTCCGCGCAGTTCCTTTGTGGACTGTTCTCCGAGCACCCAGCGTACTGCATCACCAATATTGCTTTTTCCGCTTCCGTTCGGCCCGACAACGGCGGTTAAACCCTCGTCGAATGTCAGCCGGATCTTATCGGGAAAGGATTTGAAGCCTTGCAGTTCAAGTGATTTCAAATACATCCGGTTTTCGTTCTCCTGTCCTCAGAACAATAGCAGCTTTTTTTCAGAATTCCTTTCCCATCAAGGAAAGTGCTTCTTTCGCCGCCATCTGTTCGGCAATCTTCTTACTCTTACCCGAACCGCGTCCGATGACATTCGAATTCAGGCGCACTTCCATATGGAATATCTTTGCATGGTCAGGTCCCTCCGACCCCACCAGCACATATTCCACACGCTCCTCAGGGTTTTGCTGGATAACCTCCTGCAAGGCGGTTTTATAATCATGAAACGCGGTCTTCTGGCGGTCAAACTGTTCGGGTAAAAACCGCAGCACATAGGTACGTGCCGCATCCATTCCGCCATCAAGAAAAATTGCCGCAATCACTGCTTCGAATGCATCCGCAAGAATCGACGGACGTTTTCTTCCGCCCGACTGCTCCTCGCCGTGTCCCAGCAGCAGATATGCACCCAGTCCGATCTGCTCCGCCCACTCGTACAGCGAGCGCTCACAGACCAGTCCGGCACGGATTTTTGTCAGGTCACCCTCCGGAAGATGCTGGCAGTTCGTAAAAAGATACGTCGATACGACAATCGAAAGAACGCTGTCTCCCAGAAATTCCAGCCGCTCATTACAGTGCAGGGCGCCGCGTTTTTCATTGGCAAAGGAAGAATGGCAGAGCGCTTCCGTCAGCAGCTCCGGATTCTTGAAGCGATATCCGATGCTTGCTTCAAATTCGGATTGTGGTGCGTTTATCATCGAATGACATCCTTTCCATTCTCCTGTTTGGCTTATGAAGCGATTTTTGCTTCACATGACAAACGTGAGAATTCAGATTCTGAATACGGCGCAGTACCGCAGAACGCTGCGGTACTGACGACCGATCGTTTTTATAATTCAGGCTTCGGTTTCTTTGGCGGCTGCCTTTCGCTCCGCAAGCGACTGTGTAATCGTTTCGACGATTTTTCCGTCCACACAGTTTTTTGCCTGTCGGATGGCGTGGAAGAATGCCATACCGTTCGAGCTGCCATGTGCTTTGATGACCGGCTTCGAAATGCCAAGCAGTACAGCACCGCCCACCTTCTTATAGTCCATCGTTGCCTTGAACGCATTGAGCTTCGGCAGGATTGCCAATGCCCCGATTTTCCCGATTCCCGAGAACATCTCTTTCATTTTATTCGAGAAAAATTTTGCCATTCCCTCATAAAGCTTCAGCACAATATTTCCCGTAAAACCGTCTGTTACGAGGACCTGACATTCACCGGACGGTACATCTCTTGCTTCCAGATTTCCGATGAAATTGAGGTTCTCCTGTTCCAGCAGCGCATAGGCTTCCTGTTCGAGTTCTCTGCCCTTACAAGGCTCGGTTCCGTTGTTAATCAGTCCGACCTTCGGGTTCTCGATGCCCATCACCTTTTCCATATAGATACTGCCCATAATCCCGAACTGTACGAGCATTTCTGCACGGCATTCGACATTCGCTCCAGCATCCATCAGAATGGCATGACCGTCCGCTGTCGGAAGCACCGGTGCCATTGCGGCACGCTTAATCCCGCGAATCCGCTTCGGAATCATGGTTGCACCGACCAGAAGCGCACCAGAGTTGCCTGCCGAGACGAACGCATCGCCTCTGCCGTCCTTGAGTGCTTCAAGCCCGAGCGCCATCGAACAATTCTTCTTGGATTTCGTAATATCAGTCGGCTGGTCATGCATCGTAATGACATCCTCGGTATGAAGAATCTCAATCCCATTCAGCGAGATTTCATGTTCCGCCGCAAGCGCACGGATTTTCGTTTCATCACCGCTTAATATAACCTCGACGCCAAGCTCCCTGACAGCCTGTGCCGCGCCTTCCAGCGGTGCGAGCGGTGCGTTGTCACCGCCCATCGCATCCATTATAATTCGCATTTCAATCTCTTTCTCCGTTGAGGTCTGCGTCCGCAAGCGCTGCATCCAGAGACGCAAGCGCACGGTCTGCATAAACTCGATATTTTTCCTGTTTCTGCTTGAATTTTCCGGTTACCATCGGAAGAATTCCCATATTCGCACCCATCGGCTGGAAGTTTTCCTGATAGGGATCTGTGATATACGCGGTCAGCGCGCCCAGCATCGTATCCGTCGGTAGAATCAGCGGCGGCATTCCCTTGATCGCACGCACCGCATTATGTCCGGCGAGCAGTCCGCTTCCCGCAGACTCCATATATCCCTCGACACCGGTCATCTGACCGGCAAACCGAATCCTCGGCTCCGATTTCAGCGCATATGTCGCGTCCAGCAGCTTCGGACTGTTGAGGAAGCTGTTCCGGTGCATCACACCGTATCGCACGAATTCTGCATTTTCGAGCGACGGTATCATCGAAAATACACGCTCCTGCTCGCCAAATTTCAGATTCGTCTGAAATCCGACCAGATTCCAGAGTGTTCCCTCACGATTCTCCCGCCGCAGCTGCACCACCGCATACGGACGTTTTCCCGTATGGGGATCAGTCAATCCCACCGGCTTCATCATCCCATACCGGATTGCGTCTTCTCCACGCTTTGCGAGCACTTCTACCGGCATACAACCCTCATATACCCGCAGTCCTTCTTCTTCAAATTCATGAAGCTTCGCGGATTCCGCATGAATCAGCGCATCATAAAACGCAAGATATTCTTCCTGTGTCATCGGACAGTTCAGATAATCCGCAGTACCCTTTCCATATCGTGAGGCAAAAAATGCTTTGTTCATATCAATACTGTCACGCGTGATAATCGGTGCGGCTGCATCATAAAAATACAGCGACGCGCCCGTAAGCTCCGCAATCGGTATATGCAACGCATCCGAAGTCAGCGGACCGGTTGCAACAATGACCTGACCCTCCGGAATCTCCGAAACCTCCTGCCCGACAACTGTGATATTCTTATGACCACGGATTTTTTCCGTCACAAGCTTAGAAAATGCATCACGGTCAACCGCCAGTGCACCGCCCGCTTCTACCGCAGTTTCTTTTGCGCACGGCACAAGCAAGGAACCAAGACGCGTCATCTCCTCTTTCAGAAGACCTGCCGCAGAATCTACTCTTGCCGCTTTCAGTGAATTCGAACAGACCAGCTCCGCAAAATCCGGATTATGATGTGCCGGCGAGAATTTCTTCGGCTTCATTTCGTACAGCGTAACAGAAATTCCGGCGTTCGCAGCAACCCATGCCGCTTCACATCCTGCCATTCCTGCGCCGATAATCGTCAGCCCTGCCATCACAACGGTCTCTCAAACCCGCATTCGGGCTTTTCACAAAGCAGTTTTCCGGCCTTACCGCCCTTCTTGAAGAGCGTATTGCCACACTTCGGACATCTGTCCTCCACAGGCGTATACCATGTCATGAAATTGCAGTCCGGATATCCCTCGCATCCATAGAAATTACGACCCTTCTTGGATTTCTTCTGGATAATCTTCTTTCCGCAGATCGGACAGAATCCCTTTGTCGGAAGTACAATCTTCTTGGTATTATGACAGTCCGGAAATCCTGTACACGCAAGGAATTTTCCGAAACGTCCGATTTTAATGACCATCGGTTTTCCGCATTCTTCACAGACTTCGTCTGTTTCCTCGTCCGGTACGCGCAGCCGCTTGCCGTCCATTGCGGATTCTGCCGCTTTCAGCGTCTTCTCAAAATCTACATAAAATTCACGAAGCGATTCTACCCAGTCAGTCTTGCCCTGTTCTACGCCGTCCAGATCGCTTTCCATTCCGGCGGTAAATTTCACATCGACAATCTGCTTGAACTGTTCTTTCATCAGCTGTGTTGTAACTTCACCCAGCGAGGTCGGACGAAGCTGTTTTCCGTCGCGCTCCACATACATCCGGTAGAGAATGGTGGTAATCGTCGGCGCATACGTAGACGGTCTTCCGATGCCGTTTTCCTCGAGTGTTTTAATCAGCGTCGCTTCGGTATAGCGGGACGGCGGCTGTGTAAAATGCTGGTTGCCGTCGAGCTGCTTCACCTTCAGCACATCTCCCTCCGCAATCGGCGGAAGCTCCTTATTGTCTTCCTCGGCGGAAGTATCCTTTGCTTCCTCATAAAGCTTCGTAAAACCGTCAAATTTCACGCTGAATCCTGATGCACGGAACAGACAGTTGTTTGCGGCAATGTCTACCGATACCGTATCGAGCTGACAATTCGCCATCTGGCTCGCGATAAAACGCTCCCAGATCAGCTTATACAGCTTATACTGGTCGGTCGTCAGCGATCCCTTCACCTGGTCGGGTGTCAGATTCGGCATTGTTGGACGAATTGCCTCGTGGGCGTCCTGTGCATTCTTCTTCGATTTGAAATTCCGCGGCGATGCCGGAAGGTACTGTTTCCCGTAGGTATCGAGAATATAAGCTGCTGCTGCATTTTTCGCCTCATCCGAAATGCGCAGGCTATCGGTACGCATATAGGTAATCAGACCGACTGCACCAAGCTCCGGCAGCTCAATACCTTCATAAAGCTCCTGTGCCGCTTTCATGGTACGGCGTGCCTGGAAGCCCATACGGCGGGACGCTTCCTGCTGTAAGGTAGAGGTAATGAACGGCGGTGCCGGCTGGCGGCTCGTAACACGTTTTTTCACTTTATTTACGACAAATTCCGCATCCGCAATCATTGCCAGAACATCATCGACCTGTTCTTTCGTCCCAAGCTCTGCTTTCTTGCCGTCAATTTCGAGAAGATGTGCGGCAAAGACTTTTCGGGAGCTTTTCGTTGTCAGCTTTGCGTCAATCGACCAGTATTCCTGCGGCTTAAACGCACGAATCTCATTTTCCCGATCGACAACCAGCCGTACAGCAACCGACTGGACTCTGCCGGCAGAAAGACCGCGACGGATTTTTCGCCAAAGAAAGGGACTGAGCTGGTAGCCGACGATACGATCCAGAATACGGCGTGCCTGCTGTGCGTTCACCAGATCCAGATCAATTTTATGCGGATTGGACATCCCGCTCTGGACGCCGGTCTTCGTAATCTCATTGAATTCTACACGATTGTTTTCTTCGATATTCAGCCCCAGCATTTGTGCCAGATGCCAGGAAATCGCTTCACCCTCACGGTCCGGGTCCGTTGCGAGCCATACGCGCTCACTCTTTTTGGCGCGCGACTTCAGATCACGGATGACATCCTCTTTTCCCTTCATCTCAATATAAGTCGGGGTGAAATTATTCTCAATATCAACACTCAGCTTCGACTTCGGAAGGTCTCGAATATGTCCCATCGAGGCAACGACCTCAAAGCCTTCTCCGAGATATTTTTGAATGGTTTTCGCCTTCGCCGGCGACTCTACAATTACAAGTTGCGACATAAAGTACGTCCGTTCCTTTCACATGGTGGAAATCAATTATCCTTCATTCGGGCGGTTCCATCAGACTGCCCGATAGATTGCGCCAAAAAGCGTCTCAACATATCCGTCAAGTTCCAATATCGTCATCGCACTCAGCAATGCGGAAAGCTCAATATCGAGTGCGGCCGCGATATCATTGATATGCGTATCGCCGTGTTCGCGCAGATAGCACACAATCTCTCTTTGCTCCTCAGATTCCGGAAGCGGTGCGTCCGATGATACCGGAACCGGAATCTCATCGGAAATGGCAAGCTGCTTCGGTGACGGAGCAGAAGCTGCTTTTTTCGCGGCTCTGGATTCGGTTGCAAGCCGATCCTCAAGCCGCAGAATATCATCTGCAAACACGAGCGATTCATCCTGATAATCGGGAATATCCAACAGCTTTAAACGCTGGGGATGTCCCGTATACAGCTCAAATAACACATCCCGATGGCTGAACAGCGGGAGCGCACCCTCTCTCAGCAGCGGCATAACGCCTGCATACCGCTTATCGAAAATATCATGCGGCGGTACACAGAACAGAAATTTTCCCTGTTCCACCGCAAGATCTGCGGTAGAAAGTGATCCGCTCCGTTTGGATGCTTCGATGACGGCGGTTCCTTCACTCAGCGCACTCAGAATGCGGTTACGCTTCGGAAAATTCGCCGGAAGCGGTTGGACACCCGGAAGATATTCCGAGATCAAAAGCCCTTTCCCCTGCTCCATCATCCGATTCCGCAGCTTTTCATTCCCGTGCGGATAATTCACATTGATGCCGCAGCCCAGCACCGCAACGGTTTTTCCGCCTGCATCCAGTGCAGCAGTATGGGCAGCCGTATCAATTCCGTCCGCAAAGCCGCTGACAATAATAATTCCGCAGCGTGCCAGTTCCGTCACCAGAACATTCGTGACATCCAGACTATACTGTGAGGGATGTCTCGTACCGACTACCGTCAGCATCGGGCTTGCCGAAAGCAGACTCAGATCCCCTCTTGCTGTCAGCAGAACCGGCGGCACATGAATCTGGCGAAGCAGGTACGGATACCGCGGATCCTCCAGCGAAATCAGTTCAATTTCATGTTTCAGGCAATACTCCACCATATTTTCTGCTTGTGCAAGAGAGTATTTCGCCTGATTCTTCTGCTGTGCTGCCGGCAGATCCAAAACCCTGCCATGCTGGAGCGCATCATAGAGCGACTCCGGCGAACCATATTTTTCGAGATAAGCGATCAGCTGGGGGCTGCCCGCGCCGAATACCAGCGTCAGCCATACCCAATAGCGCAGAACCTGCGCTTCATCCGAAATCTTCCGATCTTCCATAAGCGCACCTCTTTATTCGCGGTAACGTGTCATTTCCCAAAGGAAAAGTCCTGCTGCCATCGCAGCATTCAGAGAATTTGCCTGTGCCGACATCGGAATCGTCAGCTTTGCCGTACAGGCGTCGGATACTTCACGCGGCAGACCGTTTCCTTCGTTTCCGATCATGACGACTGCGCCGCCGGAAAAATCATACTTCTGGAGCGGTTTTGCGTCACGATCTACAACTGCCGCGCAAGTCGGAAGCTGTATATTCCGACAATGCCCGAAAAATTCATCCATATTCCGAATCCGCCGAATCGGAACACGAAAGAGTGCGCCCATTGTACTTCGCACTGTTTTCGGGTTATACAGGTCACAGCACTGATAGAGATAAACACCATCGGTTCCGAGTGCATCCGCGGTTCGGAGAATTGCACCCAGATTGGCAGGATCCTGCAAGCAATGCAGCAATAAACAACGGCTTTTCGTTTGTGGCAATGCTTCCAGCTCCTGACGCATTTTTGCAATTGCAAAAACGCCCTGTGCGGTATCGGTATCGGCAATTTCCTTTGCAAGCGCATCAGATACAAGCAATCGACGGACATTCGGTGCAGCAGCAGCAATCTCGGCGCCATATGTTTTCTGTGCCGTTTCGCTCAGCAGAATCGCTGAAAGCTCCGCGCCGCAGCCGATTGCATCCAGCACCAGACGATACCCCTCCATCGCAAAAAGACCGCACTTCTCCCGATAGGAGCGACTGCGGTTAAGATGGGTAAATGTATGCAGCGTTTTATTCTGTGAACCGATTTGCAGGATATCTGTCTGCGGCATATGCGTCCTCCCTTTCGAAAATTGTCCGACCGAAAAAAACACAACAACACGCTCCGACAAATTGAGAGAGCGTGTTTATTGCGTAAAAGCGTGACAATGGAAACACATCGTCACGCTTTTTTATTCTTACAGAGCAGCCTTTGCCTTTTCAACAATCGCTGCAAAGCCTGCCGGATCGTGGATTGCGATCTCCGACAGCATTTTACGGTTCAGAGTGATATCAGCCTTCTTGCAGCCGTTCATGAATGTGGAATAGTTCATGCCATTGAGCTTGCAAGCAGCAGAAATACGGGAGATCCACAGTCTGCGGAAGTTACGCTTGTTCTGCTTTCTGCCGATGTATGCATAGTTGCCGGACTTCATGACGGCCTGCTTCGCCATCTTGAAGTGCTTGGATTTTGCGCCCCAGTAGCCCTTTGCGAGCTTCAGGATCTTATTTCTTCTCTTGCGCGTCATCATTGCGCCTTTAATACGAGCCATGTTCTTTATCCTCCGTAATCAATAGTCCGCCGCTTTCCTTTCGCGGCACGGTATCGTATGCGCTTTTTCAGCTTACTTGTAAGGTACCATCTCACGAATGGTCGCTGCATTTGCCGGTGCTGCAACACCTGCGTTACGAGCGACACGCTTTACCTTCGTGTCCTTTGCATTCAGACGATGACGCTTATAAGCGTGCTGGAACTTTACCTTTCCGGTACCGGTGACCTGAAAACGCTTCTTTGCGCCGGAATGGGTTTTGACCTTTACTTTCTTGACCTTTGCGGCTGCCATGGATTCTTCCTCCTTGAAATTTTCGTTTATATGCTAACGTCGGTTCGTTGTCCTCACGTTTGTTCTGTGAAGCATCCGGTGAGTTGACGTTTCATATCATGTGGTTTCTTTTGCTTCCTCCTGCTTTACAGGTGCGGGAGCTGCTTGTTTTTTCTGGGATTTTTCGGGCTTATTCTGCTTGGGCGACATAAACATCGCATAGGCTCTGCCTTCCATTTTCGGGGGCTTATCGACGACTGCGATATCACCGATTGCTTCCTTATAGCGATTCAGAAGCTCTGCGCCAAGCTCAGGGTGTGCAATTGCACGCTTACGGAACCGTACCGAAACCTTTACCTTATCGCCGCCCTGCAGAAATTTCTTACCCTGTGCGACCTTGGTTTCGAAGTCATGCGTATCAATTGCAGAGAACATCCGGATCTCCTTAATTTCAACGACTTTCTGATTCTTTCGTGCTTCCTTCTCGCGTTTTTGCTGTTCAAAGCAATACTTTCCGTAGTCCATGACACGGCATACAGGCGGTGTTGCCTGCGGCGCGATCTTTACAAGATCCAGATTTTGATCGAACGCGAGTTTCTGTGCATCCCGCGCGGACATGACTCCTTTTTTCGAACCGTCCGCGTCAATCACGAGCACTTCACGATCACGAATTTCCTCGTTAATTTGCAGTTCCTGCTTGCTAATTGCCAGCACCTCCAGTCAATAATAATCCGTTTTCACAGTAAATAAAAAGAGCATGAACACAAGCGGTTCATGCTCTCCGATATCCATATCCAAATCATACATATTTCAGATGCCATATGCATTCCGGACGGATAACCGCTTCACGCGCTTTTCTCATCTAAGCTGCCTGCGGTGAGAACCTGAGTTCCACTTGAATCCTGTAATATTATAACTGATTCCGCATCATTTGTCAAGCACGCTGCATATTTTTTACACTTCGCACAATATCACGCCGGATATCATCCTTATAATTGTCAAATCATCCACCCACACTCGTCGGGTTCACGCCCACCCTACGATTTCTATGCGTTCAGCCGTCAGAAAACTTCGTAGGATTCTGTACATCTTGTGAATTGACAAGCGGCATCAGATATGGTATGATAATAGTATATCAGCTTCTCAGAAAGGAGGAGATTGTTCTGACCATTACAACAATGACAATGCTGCTGTCGATCGGACTGCTGACCGGCGGTATCACGATCCTCTATCTGCTCCTCAATCGCTATGATCATCCGCTTTGTGATTATATTATGCTGAGTCTGTTCTGCGGCGAGCTCGCCATGCTTGCCTATCTCGTCGAGCTGAATGCCACGAGCCTCGACGCGAAGCTGACTGCCATCCAGTTCGGCTATCTCGGAAAGCTCCTCATCAATCCGCTGCTGGTCTGTTTTGTGCTCCGGTACTACGAAATCGCCGTCCACTGGATCTGGCAGCTCCTTATGACAATTCCTGCGGTTATCATGCAGTTCTTTATCTTCCGCTGTAAGGATTATACCTACTATTACGAGAGTATTGCCATCGGGCCAAACGGCCTCATTCAGGTTGAACCCGGACCACTCTATCTCGTCAATATGTCATACAGCTTTTTCCTCTCCGCACTCTTCCTCGGCATCATCCTCTACCGCAGAAAAACACTCCGCAAAGATGCCAAACGCCTGAATACCATGCTGCTGGGCGCAGGTATTCTCCCAAATGTCTGTCTGCTGATCTATCTGATGGGGCTGACCAACTCCATCGACCTTACCCCCATTGGCATCATGCTCGGCACACTGATTCTGACCTATGCAATCCTGAAATTCGGACTGCTGAACCGCGACGCGCTTCTCCAGAACATGAGCACCGCAATCATTCTCCTCGATTCCGAGGGGCATCTCACGTTCGCAAACCCTGCGGCTTATCATCTTCTCCCCAACCTCGATGCACCGATGTTCCGGAAACGACAGACCAATCTCGATCCCCTTCTCTCCGACCAGCTTGCTTTTGTTTCGGTCGGACTCGCGACCTATCAGCGCAAGGTCACCCATCTCCGCAATCAGAATGGCTCTCAGGGTACCCTTATTACATATGATGATGTCACGGAAATCAAGGCTCGTCTGAATCGTGACGCGATGACCGGCCTTCTGAACCACGCGTCTTTCTACCAGACGCTGGAACATGACATCAAACGCGCGGTTGAACAACACACACCGCTTTCTGTCGCGATCGCCGATATCGACAGCTTTAAACGTATCAATGATAATTTCGGCCACGCCAACGGTGACACAATCCTTATCTCCCTCGCACATCTCCTCAAAGACTGCTGCAAGGGGCTCGACGTCTTCCGATACGGCGGCGAAGAATTCGCGGTCATCTTCCATTCCGATTACCAGACTTCCGAGGAAATTATGAAAAAGGCTCTGGCAAGATTCTCTGCCATGCGCTTTAAATTCCTCGATACACCGGTTACCTTCAGCTTCGGAACGGCGGAATATGATGGATCGGAAACAGCGGTTTCTCTGTTCGACCGCGCCGACCAGCTCATGTATACCCGAAAAAAAGAACTCCATCGCAGGGAACAACTCGAACAGAAAAACAAACAATCATAATTTACAAGCAGAAAGGATTTACTATGCTCGGTTCCGATTTTTTTGAAGCTCTCGTAAAAAAAGAAAATACTGATTCGAAAGTCCTCCTGACATTCATCCTCGGCAGCTGCATCACATTCCTGATCATCGCCGCAAGCTTCTTTCTTCAGGTATTTGCACTGCTCTTTCTCGCGCTGATTGCAGGCTTCCTCACCTGGTACCTCGCGACCAATTGTCAGATCGAATATGAATATGTCATGGCGGAGGAAGAACTTTCCATTACCAAAATCCTTGCGGAACGAAAGCGCAAACCCATGATTACCACGACACTCCCGAAATTTACTGCGTTCGGAAAGCTCAATGATGCACCGCCGCTTCCCGATTCCTTTACGCTCGTACTCGCCTGTGCGGCACTCGACGAGAACACGTATTATGCAGAATTTACCCACGAAGCATATGGAAATGTCCGTCTGCTGATGACGCCGGACGAGCAGTTTTTAACCTACTTTGCAAAAAAACTGCCGCGCAACCTCCACTTCTCCTATACGCCTGCGTCCAAACAGGAAACCGATGAAACGGAAGGATAAGCGATGCGTTTAGTCACACCCTTACAAATGCGCGAAATCGAAGCGCAGACAAATCTCTGCGGCATCTCCTACGATGAGATGATGGAACGCGCAGGCCGCGGTCTTTCTCAACACATTCTGAAATTCGCTCGTCAGCGCGGATTTCAGAATGTGTTATTCCTTTGCGGAAACGGCAATAACGCAGGCGACTGTTTTGTTGCGGCACGGCATCTCAAGGGGCTGCTGTCCATCAAAATCGCTCTGCTCTGCGGTCAGCCCAAAACAGATCTTGCGACCGAAAAATTAAACTCCCTTACCGATATCCCGATTCTTTCCGACCAAAACGAAATCATCACTGCTGTGCAAAATGCCGCATTCCTTGCAGACGGCGTATTCGGAATCGGATTTCATGGCACACTTCCCGAGCCGGTCCGTCATGTCTTCCAAGCCGCTGCACACAAGCCCTGTATCGCGGTCGATATTCCAAGCGGCGGAAATGGAGAAACCGGTGAAATGGACGAAGATACGCTCGATTGCGTATACACAGTGACATTCGGCGCAGGAAAACTTGGTGCACACCGATCGCCGCTCTCCAAACGATGCGGAGAGACAATCTGCGTTGATATCGGTACGCCGCCCGCTGTACTCGAGGCGTATCCGCTCCACGCACTCACCATTTCTGAAATCCGGACAATATCCCCGAAACGCCCATTCGACAGCCACAAGGGTATGTTCGGACGACTGCTTTGCGTCTGCGGCTCAAAACATATGCCCGGTGCTGCTATCATGGCGACAGGTGCAGCATTGCGCTGCGGCGTCGGAACACTGACACTGGCATCCGTCACCGAAACCTGTGAGAAGCTCACCGCGCACTACCCCGAAGCAATGCTTCTACCGTTACCAGCGGCGGCAGACGGCACAATCTCCGAAACTGCGGCTTCCACTATTCTCGAATATGCAAAAGGATGTACCGCCGTTCTCATCGGGTGTGGTCTCGGAAATACAGTTCATACACAAAATCTCGTGGAAAAACTACTTTGCGGCTTGGATTGTCCGATTATTTTGGATGCAGATGGTCTAAATGCACTCGCACCGCACATAGACTTGTTAC
>JAFXIC010000069.1 GCA_017533485.1 Oscillospiraceae bacterium | reverse complement strand
CTCGGAAGCATACTTCTCTTTTATTTCTCGAACCCCCTCTGCACCTATTTTCTCGGAAATCCCGGTGCGCAGCCTGCTGTCCGATGCTTTGCGCCGGCAATCTTCTTCTGCTGTATGAATGCGGTACTGCGCGGCGTCTGGGAAGGGAGACAGGATATGCGCCCGACCGCCGTTTCTCAGGCTGTGGAAAGTGCCGCAAGACTCCTTTTCGGACTGTTCCTCTGCCGCTTTGTGCTCGACCATCCCAATCTACCGATTCTAAGCGATATTCCCCCGGCACAGGCTTCTGCCGCCGCCGCAATTCTCGGTGTGACGATTTCGACTGCCGTCGGGACACTGCTGCTCCTGTTCCGTCCAATTCCCCGTCCGCTTCATCATACATTACCACGCACCGATGCGAACGCGCTTCTTCGCACACTCCGAAAGCTCCTGATTCCGATTTCTGCTGCGGCACTCGTGACAAATCTCACCTCTATCGCAGATCTTGTCACCGGAATGCGCGGCTTGGAACAGATGATTCTCAAAAATCCCCAGCAGTTTTCCGCATTCCGGTCCCCCGAAAAAGCCGCCAACTTTTTATATGGTGCATATGCAGGGATGTCCGTTACGATCTTTCATCTCATCCCCTCTCTCTCCAATATGCTCGGAAAAGGTGTGATGCCTGCATTCGCCGCAAGCTTTACCGCAAAGGACGCAAACGCCATGTCCCGTCACGCCGCATCCGCACTTCAGGCGGCTGCATTTCTTTCCGTTCCTGCCGGACTTGGCATATTCGCGCTCTCTCAGCCAATACTTATGATGCTGTTCCCGACAAGACCGGATGAAATTTCTGCCGCGGCACCACCGCTTATGCTGCTGGGGCTGGCGGTCATTCCGCTCGCGCTCAGTATCCCATTGATGAGTATGCTTCAGGCTGCCGATTCCGCGCCCGATTCCGCACGCATCACACTCGCCGGTGTTGCTGTCAAGCTTACGGCGAATCTTATCCTGATTCCAAAAATCGGACTGATGGGCATGGCATACTCCACCCTCCTTTGTTATCTCGTGATTCTGATATGCGCGGCATTCGTATTCCGCAAGAAAACTGCTGTCGAACCGCATCTTCTCCGAATCTCCGCCAATCCCCTGATATCGGGCGCACTCTGTGCAGTCGGCGCGGCTTCGGGCTATCCCCTCCTCCTCCATAAAATCACCCAGCCGATTGCACTCCTCCTTTCCGTGATCCTCGGCGGCGGCATCTATCTTCTTTCCATGTGGTGTCTCCGCACACCCCGTTCTTTCTCTCCCACTCAGCATAAAAAAGCGCAGGCATGAGCGTTTCAGCTCATGTCTGCGTGATTTGTTGAGACAGGTGCCTTCGGGCGGGACGGTTTGAGGCGTGACCAGAGAAAAATAATAACCTGTGCCGGAATTCCGATCCAGAAAATCTTCCAGATATTATATTTCAGGAATGATAAATATATCGTCAGCAGCACCAGCCACATCAATACCGATATAATCACATAATTGGTACGGCGGTTGAACCAGATTGAATTGAATACCAATATCACAATCGTCGTCAGCGGCAATGCATACAAAAACATATACGGCGAAATGACAACATCCGGTGCGAATATATCCAGCGTCACAAATGCAATCGTCGCGATCAGCCATACCAGCAGTCCGGATAATGCGGTTACAATCACGCGCGTCCGCAGCCGCGGTTTTCCTGACGCGGCATCCTCCGATTCCGGAGCCGCTGTCTGTGCACGCTGCACAGAAGCCGCCGCGGCAGCTTCCGCACGCTGTCTTCGTTCTTCTGCGTTCGTCACCAGATCATCCAGTGTTACATGATATAAATCCGCAATCTGTTTTAATACCACCAAGTCCGGCAGCGATTCTCCACGCTCCCATTTCGACACAGCCTTATCTGAATAATGCAGCAATTCTGCAAGCTGAAGCTGTGTATAATGATGTTCTTTTCGAAGTGCGGTCAGATTTTCCGCAACTGTTTTCTTAATTTCTTCCAAATCATTCCCGCCTTTCCGGTTCTTTCTTCTATTATAACACAGATTCCCAAAGAATGCAAGTACGAAATAATCACAGACTCTCCCGCCGGTAGAGTCCCTTTTTTCGACACTCTACCGCACCTCTACCCTTGGTTTCCGATGCATTTTAAAGAGTATCGTGACAACACTGCACAATTGCTGTATAATAGTCTTATCAACAGATTATGAATCCCCAAAGGAGAATCATTATGGAACAAAGTTATGTGATCGTCACCGACACCGCCTGTGATCTCGCACCCGAAATGCTGGAGCGTCTCGGCATACCGGCGGTACCGCTTAACGTATTTATGAAGGATGCCCCCGCTCTGCCCTGTGCACTCCGCGGCACCGATTTCTATCAGGCTTTGCGCGATGGACAAGTCGCCTGTACTTCTGCCGCAAACCTTTCGCTGTTCCGCGATGTCTTTACCAAAATTCTTCAGCAGGGCAAGGATATCCTCTATATCTCCCTCTCTTCTGCGCTGAGCTGTATGCACGCAACCGGTCAGATTGCGGCAGAAGAACTCAGAGAAGAATATCCCGATCGGAAAATTATCATCATCGACTCCCTTTCCGCCTGCATGGGCGAAGGACTCCTCGTATATTATGCCGCAGAAAAACGTGAAGCCGGAATGTCACTCGAAGAACTCGCCGAATATGTCACCAACCAGCGGCTTCATACCATCCACTGGTTTACAGTCGATGATCTGATGTTTCTGCGCCGCGGCGGTAGAGTCGGCAGCCTTTCTGCAATGGCAGGCACACTCCTCGGCATCAAGCCCATTATGTATGTCACAAACGAGGGAAAGCTGACTGCACACGCGAAAGTCCGCGGCAGAAAAAATTCCCTCCTCACACTCGCTGCCCATTTCAAAGAAGATAACGGAAATCCGAAGGAGCCTGTCTTTATCTCACAAGCCGACGCCATGGAGGACGCGGAATTCCTGAAGGATGTTCTGCAAAAAGAGCATGGTGTTTCCGCAGTAACCATCGGTGAAATCGGCCCTGTGATCGGTGCGCACGCAGGCCCCGGCACCATCGCGCTCTTTTACATGGGTACAGCAAGAGCATAATCCCATCCGCAAACCGAATTCACAATCGCACAAAATCGCAAATGAGGAATCCCGCGCCAAAGGATTCCTCATTTTTTTATTTTGCCCAAAAGAAAAATCCTTATTGCCAGGAATAAGGATTTTTGAGGGTGGGTAAAGGGAATCGAACCCTTGGTCTTCGGGACCACAATCCGACGCTTTAACCGACTAAGCTATACCCACCATATCTATGCGGAGAATATCTCCGATTTGTAAGCAAATACGCGCCTTATTGGATTCGAACCAATGGCTTACTGCTTAGAAGGCAGTTACTCTATCCAGCTGAGTTAAAGGCGCATACAATGGAGCGAGTGATGGGAATCGAACCCACGTAACCAGCTTGGAAGGCTGGAATTCTACCATTGAACTACACTCGCATCCTCAGCAACCATACGGTATTTCCTTAACACCGCATGAAATATTATAACAGAAATATAGCCATTTGTCAAGAGGTAAAATGGATTTTTTCTCAATTTTCTTCCCATTCCGCACTTTTCGGATAGGTTCTTGAAAATCAAATCCATTTCCGCTCTTTTTTTGTCCTTTTTGCTATAATCTTCATGCGGTGCTTCGGATATTTCCAATCATATTCGATTACATCGCTTCGTGGAAGGTACGCATAATTACCTCACGCTGCTGTTCTCTCGAAAGCTTACAGAAATTCACGGCATAGCCCGATACGCGGATCGTCAGGTTCGGATATTCCTCCGGATGCTCGTAGGCTTTCAGGAGCGTTTCCCGATTCATCACATTGACATTGATATGATGCGCGGCATTCAGGAAGTAGCCGTCAAGGATGTTCACAAGATTCGAAATCCGTGCTTCCTCCGTCTTTCCGAGCGCATCCGGCGTAATCGAGAAGGTATTCGAAATACCGTCCATACAAGCCGAATAGGACAGCTTCGATACCGAATTGAGTGATGCCAATGCTCCGTTCTGCTCCCGGTTATGCATCGGATTCGCACCCGGAGCAAACGGTTCGCCTTTCTTTCTTCCATCCGGCGTTGCGCCGGTCTTCTTTCCGTAGGCGACATTCGAAGTGATTGTCAGTACCGAAAGCGTATGCTGGGCACCGCGGTATGCCGGCGTTTTCTTCAGCTCATCAATAAATTCATGCGCCATATTCTGTGCGATCGTATCCGCACGGTCATCATCATTGCCGTATTTCGGGAATTCACCCTCGGTTTCAAAATCCACAATCCATCCGTTTTCATCCCGAATCGGCTTCACCTTTGCATACTTGATTGCGGAAAGCGAGTCCGTAATTACAGATAAACCTGCCACCCCAAACGCCATCAGCCGCTCAACATCCGTATCATGCAATGCCATCTGGGTCTTTTCATACGCATATTTATCGTGCATATAGTGGATGACGTTCATCGTATTCACATACAGCTTACAGAGCCATGTACGGTAAATCTTAAACCGCTCCATCACCTTATCATAATCCAGATATTCATCGTCCATCGGCGGCATCTGCGGGCCGACCTGTGTTCCGAAGACATTGTCCGTACCGCCATTGAGTGCGAGAAGCAGAAGCTTTGCGAGATTGGCGCGCGCACCGAAGAACTGCATCTGCTTTCCGACCTTCATCGCCGATACACAGCAGGCAATTGCATAATCATCGCCAAACCGCGGCCGCATCAGATCATCATTTTCATACTGGATGGAATCGGTATCCGCCGAAACCTTTGCACAGAAACGCTTGAAGCCCTCCGGAAGCCGCTTGCTCCAGAGTACGGTCAGATTTGGTTCCGGTGCGCTTCCGAGCGTATATAAGGTATTGAGCACACGGAAACTCGATTTTGTGACGAGTGTACGGTTATTCTCACCCATTCCGCCCACGCTCTCCGTAATCCACATCGGATCACCGCCGAACAGCTCATTATATTCCGGTGTCCGGAGGTGACGCGCCATCCGCAGCTTCATCACGAACTGGTCAAACAATTCCTGTGCACCGGATTCATCCAGTACTCCGTTCCGGATATCACGCTCAATATAGATATCAAAGAATGTACTCGTTCTGCCGAGCGACATCGCAGCACCGTTCTGTTCCTTATTCGTTGCAAGATACGCAAAATACGTCCACTGCATCGCTTCTCTCGCATTCTCTGCCGGACGGCTGATATCGTATCCGTACATCTGCGCCATCTCTTTGAGCTTTCCGAGGAATGAAATCTGTTCGAACAGCTCCTCCGTCAGACGGATGGATTCCGTATCCATATTCCCCATTCCGACCGTAAGCTTATCCTTCTGCTTCTCCGCAATCAGGACATCCACGCCGTACAGTGCGACACGACGATAGTCACCGATGATTCTGCCTCTGCCGTATGCGTCCGGAAGTCCTGTCAGCAGTGCACAATGTCTTGCCGCCTTCATTTCGGGCGTATAGGCTCGGAATACACCATCATTATGCGTTGTACGATATTTAAAGTATTCCTCGATCGTTTCGGACAGTCGGTAGCCATATGCGGCACAGGCTTCTCTTGCCATACGGATTCCGCCAAACGGATTGACGCCGCGCTTGAGCGGTGCATCGGTCTGCAATCCGACAATCAGCTCATTTTCCCGATCGAGATATCCCGGCTGATAATTACAAAGCGAGGAAACGGTGGTTGTGTCGATATCGAGCACTCCGCCCTTTTGGAGCTCCTGACGCTGTAATTCACGAAGCTGATCCATCAGCCGGCGTGTACGTTCCGTTGCACCGGAAAGAAATCCTGCGTCACCCGTATACGGCGTATAATTGGACTGGATAAATCCGCGGACATCAATCCCCGATTTCCAGTCTCCGTCCACAAAGCCTTTCCATGCGGCAAATTCCATAGTCGCTACCTCCTGTATATTATTATTATAGTATAAAAAGGGCAGTCTCCCTCAATGGCTTGATACGAGACTGCCCAGACGGTCGGCATGATGCAGAAAAACTGCGGCAGAAACCGCATCGTGTCATTTCACGTTCCGTCAGCGGCATCCGTTGCTTTGATTATACCACAGTCTTTTCGTTTTGTCAATCTCCCGCACGCTCTGCCGTGCTGTCAATTTTGTGCAGAAAAAGACATGGACAAAGCACAATTTGTCATTGACTTTTCGGCATATTTGAAGTATTATAATATTTAATGGGACAAGTATCGTGCAAAGCGTAAAAATTCCATTGTGGCATTTGGAATTTCTTGCGCCGAATCCGCAATCTTGTCACAGTTTATCTTGCTGATTTGCAAAAAATGTGCAATCCGACATAAACATGATACAATATGTCATTGCTATTTCTTTCAGATTCAGTTAAGATTAAAGTAGCATAATGTGAAATAGAAGGAAGAAGGGGACCTTCTGATTCACGTGTGGCGGCGACAAGCAAATCTTTTTAATGTCTTGCCGCAATGCTTATCACTCTTTATACTTTGGAGGAGTATGAACATGAAAAAAATGAAACTTATTTCCGGCCTGATGGCAATGGCTATGACCGCGCTCTCTATGTCCGCAGTCGTTAATGCTGCTGATTCTGTTTCTGTCAGCATCGGCAATGCAGAAGTAAAAGCTGGCGAGAACTTCACGGTTGATGTTTCTCTCGCTTCCGTACCGTCTTCCGGTATCAATTCCGTTGACTTCGCAATCGGCTACGATTCTTCCGTTCTCGATATTACCGGCGTCAGCCTCGGTACTGTCGGCGACACCGGCGCTGCTTCTAAGGAAGGCGACCTCGGTGATACCGTTTTCACTACCTACAAGGGCTCCGATCAGTATGTTGTCATCTGGTCTACCGGTCTTGAGGATTCCAGCAACTGGATCAAGCAGAGCGGTGTATTCCTCACCATCTCCGGTACCGTAAAGAGCGATGCACAGCCCGGTACTTCTGCTCTCAAAATCGAGCCTGTTGCTCGTGAGGCTTATCCGCAGGCTGGTTCCGCTAACAGCGCAATCGTTTTCGAGAATGCCGGCACTCCCGCTACCGTAAACGCTACCGATGGCAGCGTTACCATTAAGGGCAGCGATGTCGGTGCTACCCTCTGGGGCGACGCTGACTGCAGCGGTCTTGTTGATATCTCTGACGTTATCCTCGTAAGCCGTATCGCAGCTGAAGATACTACCGTTTCTCTGACTGCTGCCGGTAAGAGCAATGCAAACTGCCAGGCTGACTCAAACATCGACGGTAAGGATGCTGTTGCAATCCTCAAGCTCGTTGCAAGACTCCTGGATCAGTCCGATATGCCGCTGAAATAATTTCTGAATTCATTGATAATCCGTGCTGTCTCAGACAGCACGGATTTTTTTCGGAAAAATTTGCTTCGGGTCTTGCATCTTCCTGAAATATATGCTATAATAGATAAGTTATGAAAAATCATGGGGTCTCCCCCCCACATACGATTCATCGGAAAGGATGTACGAAGATGTATAATTCATTGATTGACACCATCGGTTATGTTTCCTCTGTTGACGCCGAGGTCGGCGCCGCTATGAACACCGAGCTTGCACGCCAGAGAAGAAATCTCGAACTGATTGCCAGCGAAAATATCGTTTCGCCTGCTGTTATGGCTGCAATGGGCTCCGTTCTCACCAACAAGTATGCAGAAGGCTACTCCGGTAAGCGTTATTACGGCGGCTGCGAATGCGTCGATGTCGTCGAGGATATCGCTGTTGCACGCGCAAAAGAACTCTTTGGTGCGAAATTTGCCAACGTTCAGGCGCATTCCGGTTCTCAGGCAAATACTGCTGTCTATTTTGCGCTCCTTCAGCCCGGCGACACCGTTCTTGGTATGAGCCTCGCACACGGCGGTCACCTCACCCACGGCTCTCCTGTTAACCTTTCCGGTAAGTATTTCAACTTCGTTTCCTATGGTCTGGGCGACGATGAGCATATTGATTACGATAAGGTTGAGGCACTCGTCAAAGAACATCACCCGAAAATGATCGTTGCCGGCGCATCCGCTTATCCGCGTGCCATCGACTTCTCCCGTCTTGCTGAAATCGCTCACGCAAATGACGCTCTCCTGATGGTCGATATGGCGCATATTGCCGGTCTGGTTGCTGCCGGTCTCCATCAGTCCCCGATCGGCGTTGCGGATGTCGTCACAACTACAACCCACAAGACACTGCGTGGTCCGCGCGGCGGTCTCATCCTCACCAATGATGAGGAAATCGCGAAGAAAGTCAATAAGGCAATCTTCCCCGGCATTCAGGGCGGCCCTCTGATGCACGTGATCGCTGCCAAGGCTGTCTGTTTCGGTGAGGCGCTCAAGCCCGAATTCAAGGCATATCAGCAGCAGGTCATTGACAATGCACAGGCTCTCGCAAAGGGTCTCCTCTCCCATGGCTTCGATCTCGTTTCCGGCGGTACTGATAACCACCTGATGCTCGTTGACCTCCGTCCGGTTCATATCACCGGTAAAGAGCTTGAGCACAGACTCGATGAGGTTTATATCACCGTCAACAAAAATGCAATCCCGAATGATCCGGAGAAGCCGTCTATCACAAGCGGTATCCGTGTCGGTACACCTGCTGTCACCAGCCGCGGTCTTGTCACCGAGGATATGGAGAAAATTGCTGAGTTTATGTACCTTTGTGCAACCGATTTCGAAAACAAGGCGAATGCGATCCGTGAAGGTGTTTCCGCAATCTGCAACAAATACCCGCTCTACGAATAATTCACACCGTATTTCAACATCGCTTCCAAAAGCAGGGCTTTTACTGCCCTGCTTTTGCTGTGTGCAAGATAAAGGAGTCAAATTCTATATGGAATTTAATGTAACACATATTCTGCTGGACTGCGGAATTATTCTCCTCGCCACAAAAGCACTTGGTATGGGTGCAAGAAAAATTGGACTGCCCCAGGTCGTTGGTATGATCCTCGCCGGTCTTCTCATCGGCCCCGCTTTCTTTTCCGGCAACACCGCCTTTCATGGGCTGATTCATCCGACCGACATGGAAATGAATGTCCTCCAGAGCTTCTCTCAGATCGGTGTCGTTTTTATCCTCTTTTCCAGCGGTCTCGAAACCGATTTCAAGGAAATGAAACGAAGCGGTATCGCCGCTACGGCAATCGCACTCGCCGGTGTATTTATTCCAATCGCGCTCGGCACACTGATTGCATTGCTGTTTATGGGCGGCCTTTCTGCCGCAAAAGACAGCGCCCTGCTCATGAATGCACTCTTTGTCGGCTGTATCCTTTCTGCTACAAGTGTTGGTATTACAGTCGAAACGCTGCGTGAACTCGGAAAGCTCAAAACAAAAACCGGTACGACAGTTCTGAGTGCCGCGATTATTGACGATGTAATCGGAATTATCGTACTGAGTATCCTGACGAGCTTTGGCGGCGACGGCAATCTCCTGAAAACCTGTCTGAATGTTCTTGGATTCTTCGCTTTTACGATTATTGTCGGATTGCTGCTCCGAAAAGCCTTTACCCTCCTTGTCCGCATCTATCCCCATAAACGCCGCACCAGCATTTTCGCGCTTTCCATGTGCTTCCTCTTTGCATACTGTGCAGAGGAAATCTTCGGCATTGCCGCAATTACCGGCGCGTATATGGCGGGACTGATGTTATCCGGACTCGGCGACAGTCACTTCGTTGACCGTAAGGTAATCGTCAGCGGCTATATGCTCTTTACGCCGATGTTCTTCGCGTATATCGGTATCAGTGCGGATTTTTCAAGCTTTGCTCCAAGTCTTCTGCTCTTTGTCCTCGGATTCGTCTTTGTCGGTATCCTCGGAAAAATCGCAGGCTGTGCTGCGGTCGCAAAATTCTTCCGCTATAACAACCGTGAATCCCTCACCATCGGCTGCGGCATGATCGCCCGCGGTGAGGTCGCACTCGCCGTTTATGCCACCGGTCAAAGCATGATTGCATATCAGGACGGAAAGCTGATCGGACTTGATCCGCTCGTCGCAACAATCTTCCTCATTATCATTTCCTCAATTCTCTGTCCGATTTTCCTAAAGCTCGTATTCCGCGGTCAGCAGACGGTGGATGTCCATTCCGAACACCGCTCCGCTACCATTTCTTCGGAAGCGCTCGATCATGTCATGGATCAATCCACTCCCTAACAATCTATATATATCTGTGCGCTTTGGAGCCTCCGACTCCGGGGCGCACTTTTTATGCCCACAGACTTTTGTACGGTTGCAACAGAATCTAACACGAAATTTGTTCAATCTATACAATTTCTCGGCTTCTTTTTTTGATTACGGGCGCATTTCGCGATTTTTCTTCCGATTTTCAAAAAATGCGTGACAAATACAGGGAAATGTGGTAAAATACGATTAGGTATATCTATGGGAATTACTCAAATTCAATAGAACAGGAGACAATATCATGTTCTTGGCTGAAAAAAATTATGATGTCATCATCGCAGGCGCCGGTGCGGCAGGTCTTTATGCCGCCCTCCATCTCCCCCCGCATCTGCGTGTCCTCGTCCTTTCAAAGCGTGAGGCAACACTCTGTAACTCCGCACTCGCTCAGGGCGGGATCGCTGGCGTTTGGAACTCCCCGAACGACAACATCGAACTCCATGCCAACGATACCCGTATCGCAGGCGCTTTTACCAATAACCCCAAAACCCTCCAGATTCTCGTTTCCGAAGCCGCACATGATATCGAACAGCTCGTTTCGGATTATGGCGTCGAATTCGATCGCGCAGAAGACGGGGATTATGACCGTACCCTCGAAGGCGGCCACTGCCGCAGAAGAATCTTCCATTATGCCGACTCCACCGGTGCCGAAATCCTCAGAGGTCTTCTCGCCTCTACACGCACCCTCCCCAATGTCATCATTTCCGAATTCACAACCATGTCACGTGCCGTCAAAACCGAAACAGGCTTTTCCTGTGAACTCCTCAAAAACGAGGAATTTCAGGTCGTCAACTGTCACTACCTCATTCTCGCAACCGGCGGTATCGGACGTGTCTACGAATATACCACCAATTCCGCGATCGCAACCGGTGACGGAATCCGCATTGCCTATGAGCTCGGCGCCCGTATCAAAAATCTCAGCCTCATCCAATTCCATCCGACTGCGTTCAATAACCAGCACACACGCGAATGCTTCCTCATCTCCGAGGCTGTCCGCGGCGAAGGCGCTTACCTCCGGAACTGCCATCTCGAACGCTTTATGCACAAATATGACGACCGTCTGGAGCTTGCACCGCGCGATGTCGTTTCTCACGCCATTATCCTCGAAAGCCAGCGCACCGGTTCCAAGGAATTCTGGCTCGATATCTCCCATAAGGAGCCTGATGAAATACGCAAGCGTTTCCCGAAGATTTATCAGAAGCTCCTCGAACAGGGCTATGACCTCACAAAAGAACCAGTCCCGATTTTCCCCTGCCAGCACTATCTGATGGGCGGAATTCAGGTCGGAAGCAATGCACAGACCAGAGTCGAACGCCTGTATGCCTGCGGCGAGTGTGCACATACGGGCGTACACGGCAATAACCGCCTCGCCTCCAACTCCCTCCTCGAAGCACTCGTTTTCTCCCGCAGAGCTGCAGAAGAAATCGCAAAAGAAGCTGCCGATATCAGCCCGCGCTTTGATGACGGCACTTTCCAACCCGTCACTGCCACGGAGCCGATTCCGCATGGAATCCGCACCGAACTTCGCAAGATTTTACAGGAAAATTATTTCGTCATCCCCAATACCGAACATATCCGCACCGCCTATGAGCGTGTCACAGAACTCATTCAGCTCATCGCGTGTGAGGACTGGAAAATGGATCTCGACTATCTCGAAGCAAAATCACAGGCAACCTGTGCATACTTAATCCTGGAGGAACAATTATGATGCAGCTTTTACCGATGTATGTGGATGATATCATCCGCCGCGCCATTACCGAGGATATCTCCGGCATGGATGTCACGACAGATTTTCTCCTCTCCCCCGAAGATACTTCCGACTGCTACCTGATGGCAAAAGATGATGGTGTGGTCTGCGGTATGGAGATTGCCGCACGCGTCTTCGAGCTCGTCGGAGAGGGCGTCACCTTTACCCCCAAGGTCAAGGATGGCGATTCCGTTAAATATGGCGATACGCTCGCTGTGATGCACGGCACGACACGTACCCTCCTCAAAGGCGAACGGACTGCACTCAATCTCTTGCAGCACCTTTCCGGTATCGCAACCGAAACCCGCAGATGCGTTGATATCATTGCCGGCACGAATGCTTCGATTGCCGATACCAGAAAATGCATGGTCGGAATCCGTGCACTCCAGAAATATGCTGTTCGCTGCGGCGGCGGCAAAAACCACAGATTCAATCTCTCCGACGGCGCCATGCTAAAGGACAACCATATTGACGCCTGCGGCGGAATTCTCCCCGCGATCACACGGCTTCGGGAACATATCGGACATATGGTCCGCATCGAAGTCGAAGTCCGTACACTCGATGAGCTCAAACAGGCACTCGATGCACGCGCCGATATCATCATGCTCGATAATATGGATAATGATACCATGCGCGAGGCGGTACGGATTGCTGACGGAAAAGCCCTCCTCGAAGCCTCCGGCGGTATTACCCATGAAACACTCCGCGGCGTTGCGGAAACAGGCGTCGATATTATCTCGATCGGTGCCCTTACCCACAGCGTCAAGGCCTTCGATATCTCGATGAAATGGGTCAAGAAAACTTCCTGATGCGAAACGGAGGTGCCTCCATATGACAGCAGGCTTTATCAGCTCTTTTCAGTCGCTCGGTACCGTCGATGGTCCGGGTGTACGTTATGTCGTCTTTTTACAGGGCTGTCCGCTGCGCTGCAAATGCTGTCACAATCCCGAAACTTGGGGCATCGGCAAAGGCGATTCCTATTCCGCTGACGAAATCGCTGCGCGTGTTTCCCGATACCGCAATTATTTCGGTTCCGACGGCGGCATTACCATTTCCGGCGGCGAACCCCTCTTACAGGCTGAATTTGTCGCGGAAGTATTCCGCCTCTGTAAAGCACAGGGCATTTCTACCTGTCTCGATACCAGCGGATGTATCCTCGATGACGCTGTACAGCGCGTGCTCGACCATACCGATCTTGTGCTGCTCGATTATAAGATGACCAACGAAGCGGATTATTTCTCCTTTTCCGGTATGCACTTGCAGCAGGCAGAACGCTTTCTCCGTAATCTCAATGACCGCCACATCCCTACTTGGCTCAGACAGGTCATCCTCTGCGGCATCAACGATACCAACGAGAATATTTCTGCCCTCTTTCAGAAACAACAGCAATATGACTGTATCCGGAATATCGAGCTGCTCCCGTTCCGTAAGCTCTGTACCGCGAAATATGAACAGCTCGGCATCCCGTTCCCCCTCGCCCATATCCCCGAAACACCGAAATCACGCATCGACGAACTGTTAGGAGCATTATCATGAACGATTGCGATACCTGTGCATACAATTCCTATGATGAAGAATGGGACTGCTATACCTGTGATCTCTATCTCGATGAGGACGAATATGCCCGCTTTTTACAAGATCGCTCTGCACGCTGTCCCTACTACCGAAACGGCGATGAATACCTGATCGCCGGAAAACAATAAGGTCATCCGGTCGGAAGCGGTATTTTTTTACGCTTCCTGACATATAATTTCCAATGAATCCAATCTAAATGAGGTGTACTATGATCCAACTCCAAGAATTCAGAGGCCATATCCGAAACTGGGAAGCACTCTGTACCGAACTCCAAATCGACACATCCCTTTCCCGTGAGGCACGCGAAACCGAAGTCCTGACAAAGGGCTATGCGGCATGGGGCACAAAGCTCCCCGACCATCTCTATGGTATGTTTGCATTCGCGCTCTATGATACCGACACAGATACGCTGTTTTGTGTACGTGACCATTTTGGTGCAAAGCCGTTCTACTACTACCGTACTGCGGACGGAAAGCTCCTTACCGGTACGATGATCCGCAATATTATTGCACAGGAAGGCTTTGAAAAAGAGCTGAACGCGGAGCTCCTCCAGATTTACCTGAGCCTCACCTATGTTGCAGGCGAGGATACGTTCTTCCGCGGACTCAAAAAGCTGATGCCCGGCTGTTACCTCATCGAGCAAAACGGCAAAATGTCCATTCACAGATACTGGAAGCCGACATTCCATGCCGACAATTCCAAGCCGATTGCAGAATTCGCCGATGAGATCCACGAAACCGTTCAGCAGATGATGCGCGAAATCAAAACCGACGATGAAACCGCGCATTCGTTCCTCTCCGGCGGTGTGGATTCCTCCTATGTCTATGCCATGTCCGACGCGCAGATGAGCCATTCCTGCGGCTATGAGGATGAGCGGTTTGATGAATCCGGACTCGCGAAACAGACAGCCGATCTTCTCCAAAAAGGTTTCTCCCGCTGCTGTATCACACCCGAAGACTATTTCGCAATTGTACCCGATGTGATGTACAATATGGAACAGCCGCTCGGTGATGCCTCCGCGATCGCGTTCGCAATCGGATGCCGCGAAACCGCAAAACAGACGAAGCTTTGCTATTCGGGCGAAGGCTCCGATGAATTCTTCGGCGGCTATAATATGTACCGCAATGCAGAGCGCTACGGCGATAACCTCAAGACCTTCTATGTCGGAAATACCAATATCATGAAAGAGGACGAGAAGGAACGCATCCTCCTCCACTATAACCCCGAATTCCTTCCGATCCAGCTTGTACAGTCCATTTATGAGGAAACAGAGGGACTGGATCCGCTTTCGAAGATGTCTGCGGTCGATATCCAGATCTGGCTGGAGGGCGATATCTACCTCAATGTCGATAAGATGAGTGAAGCATTCGGACTCGAGGTACGGATGCCGCTGACCGACAGACGTATTTTCGATATCGCTTCCAGAATGCCTTCCTGCTATAAGGTCAACGAGGAACAGAATAAGGTCGCATTTCGTATGGCAGCAGCGAAAGTGCTGCCCGACGAGATCGCTTTCCGCAAAAAACTCGGCTTTATTGTGCCGATTCGCATCTGGCTCGCTGACGAAAAGTATAATGCGGATGTCAGACGGCTTCTCCAAAGCGAGATTGCTGCGAAATTCTTTCAGATTGATGAGATTACCGCTATTTTCAATGAGTATATCGGCGGAAATTCCGATCTCTGGAGAAAAGTCTGGACAATTTACACCTTCCTTGTCTGGTACGAGGAATATTTCGTAAAACGCTGATCGAAAACGATAATGCTTACAAAAAAATCCAGAGAAGATCTGTTTCTTCTCTGGATTTTTGTTTATCATATATTTTCGATAGAATAAGAATGCCTACAGTTCAATGTCCCGATAATAGCTGATCTCACAGGTTCCGTCCTCATAGAATTTTTCAATCTCATACCGCAGGCTTCCGCCTTTATAGATTTCATCGTATATTGCTTTCAAAGAATCTGTCCGGCCTTTCACGATAACCCAGCCATCATCCGGCAAGTTCATTCGCACATCATACGCCTCAATATCGCCGTCCTTGCGTCCGATGGCATAGTACAAACACTGATTGCGCCATGCATACCCCAAACCGATCAGATTTTCCAGTCCATAACGCTCAGCCATCTCATCCCAGAACTGACCAATGGTATCGAATTGCTGCGCGTCTGTTATATCGAATACTTTTGAAATTCCAGTGAATACCATGGGGCTTCTCACTCCTTTGCATGACGCTTATGCGCCATAAATCCGATCGGTACGGAACATACAGCAGGACACTCCATTAGAACCGGTTTCGATAATCTTCAAAACTGAATGTACGCAGCACACGACAGCTATTATCCACAGCACGCACCGCAACCGATGGCATCGCAATTCCTGTATACATATTCGCTTTCGTCAATGTGTTAATCGCCATATCACGGAACACCAGCCGCTCCCCGATTTCCAGCGGATGATCAAACGAATAATCCCCGAAAATATCCTCCGGCAGACAGGTGCGTCCCCCCAGTCGGAATGTATACGGCAATTCGTTCGGTGCCCCTCCGCCAATCAGCGGCGGACGATACTGCAATTCCGTGATATCCGGTGCATGGCAGACCGCCGACGCATCCAGTATCGCAATCGGCATCCCATTCTCCACGATGTCCAAGACGGTTGTAATAAAATATCCCGCCTCCCACACAATCGCTTCGCCCGGCTCCAGATAGACTGTCAGCCCATACTGATCCTGAAGCTTCTTACAGCAAGCCTCCAGCCGCTCGAACTGATACCCTTCGCGTGTAATATGATGTCCGCCGCCCAGATTGATCCATGAAAGCGATGGGAGATAGTCCCCGAATTTCTCAATCACTGCGTCTACCAGATGTTCGAGCGCACCGGCATTCTGTTCAAACAACGCATGAACATGAAGCCCCGAGATCAGACTCCGATCCGCAGATGAAAAATTCGAAAGCGTTGTCCCAAGTCTCGAAAACGGTGCGCAAGGATCATAATCATCAAATTTCTGCGAACGGTATTCGGGATTGATCCGAAGCCCGACTTCACATCCGTTTGCACGTGCCTGCGGGCCATACTTTGCAAGCTGTGTCGGAGAATTGAATACAATATGGTCGCAGATCGCACAAAGTGTCTCCATTTCCTGCGGCTCATATACCGTCTGACAGACATGATTCTCGCCCTTTAAAAATAAATGGGCAAGCTCAGCTTCATAACAGGAGGTTGCGGCTGCACCGTCCAGATACCGCGAAATCATCTGGTAAAACGGAAACGAAGAAAATGCTTTTTGTGCAAACAGAATCTTAATTCCGCTTCGTCTTCGTAAATCTTCCAGAATCGTTAGGTTCTGTTTCAGTTTTGTCTGGTCAATCAGATAACATGGCGTTGGCAATTCCGATTCCAGCATGATTGCATATCCCTCCAGTTTTCCGGACGATCCGTTATTTTTGAATGCTTTTGTTTATATTCTTATGAAAACCACATATGTTCGATAAAAATCTTCAGCCCCACGCCCAGCAAAATCAATCCGCCGAAGAGCTGTGCTTTTCCGCTCCAGCGGATTCCGCATCGCTTTCCAAGCACCACACCGCCGATGCTCAGCACACAGGTCACGGCACTGATCAATCCGCACGCGCCCCAGATCGAAATGTTTTGCAGCGCGGCAAAGCTCACTCCAACCGCAAGCGCATCTATACTTGTCGCAATTCCCTGCAGAATCAGCAGCCGCAGCGTCAGTGGTTCGGGTTCGGTGCTTTCGGTTCCGCGAATCGCTTCATATATCATCTTAACACCGATAAAGCCCAGCAATACCAGCGCAATATAATGGTCAAAGGAAGATATGATATCTGAACAGGCTGCACCCAGAAAATAACCCAGCAGCGGCATAATACCCTGCATCACACCAAAGCACACGCCGATGCCGAGCATCCGCCTGCGCCCCAGTTCCTTATGACACATCCCGTTCGACATCGCGACGGCACAGGCATCCATTGAAAGCCCTACCGCCAGAAGCACCAGTTCAAGTGCACCCATAATGTCCCTCCTTACAGAATTCATTTCTATTATATCACAAATTTTAGGCAATGTAAAGAGAATCTCAAAACTTCTTCCGGAACTTCCCTTTGTTAGTTTCGACAAATTTTAAGATTACTCTTGACATTTCCTGTGTATAATGGTATAATAGTTATAGATTTCAAAACAAATGTGATCTTGATTTCATACAGATTGGAGGATTTATCCATGGCTTCAGCAAAAAATATTGTATTGGCAGGCGATTATGCAGGCTGCCGTATCTTCCGAATGTCCGTTTCTTTCGCTTATATCTCCGGTACGATGAAAAAAATTGACGATATCCCCTTTACGCCGCAGTCTGTTGCACGCTTTGAGGTGCTGACAGAAGATACGATCCGTTCCGGAAACTCGCTCCTGCTGACCGGCTCGCTCGATCCCGCATACCTCGCAAATATCCGATTCCGCGCGACACCTGCGATGCAGAACAAGGGCATCTATACCCTCGCTGTCAAGTTCCAGGATGATAAGCGCGCACTCATTGAGGTGGATGATAAAATTTATGCGGCAATCGTTCGCCGCATGACTGCTGCACCCGCCTGAAGATACCCAAACAGTCCCCCTCCCTCTATTTCTCATTTTACGGGTTCTGCACGCCCACCGATCAGCCGTGCGTCTTCGCACGGTAAGGCTCCGGCAGAACCCGATTTGTTATGCGCTTGCTTTCCAGCCCGTTCTATGATATAATGGAATACGGTCGAAAGGAGGCTTACAATGACGCATTCAAATCAGAGAAGTGCATACTGGGATAATATCAAGGGGATTCTGATGCTCCTGACGGTATTTGCACACTGTCTTTACGCGCTCCAGGGCGGCTCGCGCTCCATCGACCTGATTGTAGATCGGATTTATATGTTCCATATGCCGGTATTCGTATTCGTATCCGGATATTTCGGAACCGGTGCGCGTGCGCAGAGCGCAAAAGCCCTATTCCGAATGGGATTTCTCTATCTCCTGTTTCAGAGTGCTTCCGGATTTTATTATGGCTTTTCCTCGCTCCTGACACCGCTCTATTCGTTCTGGTACCTGCCCGCTATCATCGTATGGCGGCTGACCGCCCGATATTTTTCACGTTATCGTTATATTCTTCCGATTCTGCTCATCATTTCAATTCTCATCGGATTTTTCCCCTCAATCGACAATACCTTTGCTGTCGCACGAATACTCGCGTTCTACCCTTACTACATGGTCGGATACCTTCTCGCGGAAAAACAGCACGACCACCCTCAACCAAAAAAACAACTTCCGCTCGGTATCCTTGCGATCGTCCTGATGTGTACGCTTTCACAACTTTCCGATTCGTACTTTGATTATTCCGACAAGGCACTCGTGATGCGCGCATATACCGATCCGATCGAAGCACTCGGCAGACTACTTCTCATTCTCATCGCATTGTCAGCCATTCTCGCTTTTCGCTTTCTCATCCCTGACCGCAGAATCCTACAGATTACCATGTTCGGGCGAAATTCCCTTTGGATTTTCCTCTTTCACCGCCCGTTTACACTCCTCCTGAGCAAACGGATGCTGCTGCTCGACGACCACCTCCAGATCGGAATCGCTGTGTTCGCAGCCCTCCTGCTCTGCCTGATCTTCGGCAATGACGCACTCGCCCGTATCCTTAATCGTTACGCGGATTCTGCAGCAGAACTGCTGACGGGTGAGGCAGATTCGAAATGTATTGCCGTGAAAATTACCCTCAGCCTCATCGCAGCTGGCTATCTCCTCATTCTTATCTCGGCGGTCTGCTTTCAGTACAATCCGCTGGAAGCAAGTGGAAATCCGTTCCTCGCCGCATTCCGGAAAACCTGAAAAATTGTATAAAAAATCACTCCGCATTTCTCAAAAATTGCGGAGTTTTTTGCGAAGATATGCAATTTTTGCGAACGGAAAAATCGCAATTTTTGGCATACAATAAATTACACACGTATTTTCGTCACTTTTTATCCCCCCATAGGATGTACTTTATAATGCTATAAGCTTTTACTTATATCTATTATAACAGAATCCTATTTGCATTCATATTCAAATTGTGCTAAAATCATAGCAAGGAAACGTGGCAATTCCCCTTCATGTCTTTCCGCGCTTTCCTTCCATCAGATTCTATTTTCGAATCTCGATACCTTCCCGAAACACTTCATGCCTGTAAGTGTATCGTTCAGTTTCCCCTAATGTGGTCCGTTGGGTGTGATCACCCATACCCAACGAACCACCTTTTTTTACTCACGTACAGAGAACTTCCCGTTCTTTGTACCTTTCCTGCAAGTCCACACGTCAATTCGTTTTTTTCCACACACAGAAAAGAGGTTTTGAAACATGAATTCATTCCGTAAGGTTTTTTCCGTTGTGGTATGCTCCAGCATCATCGCTACCAGCATTATCACAAGCAACGTCTTTGCTGCACAGACCCTGATTGATGCAGGCTTTGAATCCGGTCTTGACGGATTCTCCGCGCGTGCAAGCGAAACCGTTGAACGTACTTCTGCCGAAGCTTACGAAGGCTCCTATTCCATCGCAACCTCCGGTCGTACCGAGGCATGGAACGGTCCGGTTACTGCACTCGGTACGGGCTGGGTTTCCGGCGAAACCTACTCCATCTCCTGTGCAGTCAAGCAGAACAGCGGCAGCCCCGTTGTCATGCAGATGTCTCTCCAGTATGACGACTCCACCGGTACCACCAGCTATGCACAGATCGTAACCGAAACTGTTGCCAGCGATTCCTGGACCGTACTCGCAAACTCTGCTTATCAGCTTCCTGCCGGTTCCACAAACTTCTATCTCTATGTTGAAACCACCGAGGATTTGTGTGAATTCTACGTAGACTCCGTCAAGGCTGCTGTACCGACACAATATGCTTTGGGTGATGTCAACATGGACGAAAATGTAAACAAACAGGATGTTGTAGAATTGCTGAATTTCTTACAGGGTAAAGACGCTACCGTTTATATGGAAACTGCGGATCTGGACGGCAACAGCATCATTACTGCTTCCGACCTCTCCCTCCTCCGCAGAAGAGTCCTCTACCCCGAAAAGTATACAACAACCACAACTACGACAACGACGACCACAACCACAACAGCACCGAAAGCTGACGGCGGTAAAATGAATGGCAACGCTTGGGTTCCGCCGGTTGACATTTCTTGGATTGATTCTTCGAAGCCGATGGTCGCAATCTCCTTCGACGACGGTCCGGTCGGTATCGGAAACAACAGCGCTGCGCAGCGAATCCACGATGCTCTCACAAAGTCCGGCTTCCATGCAACCTTCTTCTACTGGGGCGAGCGCATCAACGGCAGCAACCAGAACGAAATTACTCAGGCTTATGAGCGTGGCTTCGAAATCGCAAACCACACCTGGAGCCACCCCTATCTCACCCAAAAGGACTCTTACTCTATTCAGAATGAGTACAACAAATGTGCTGAAAAGCTTCGTGCCCTCACCGGTCAGCAGGACTTTATCGTTCGTCCTCCGTACCTCTCCGTAAACGATACCGTCAAACAGGCAATCCCCACTCCGATGGTAAACTGCGGTCTTGATACTGAAGACTGGAACAACGCTTCCACATACGATATCGTCAACAAGATTAAGAGCGGCGTCAGCAACGGCTCTCTCAACGGTAAGGTTGTTCTTGCACACGAAAACTATGCGACAACCGCTGCTGCTATGGAAGAAATTATGCCGTTCCTCAAGCAGAATGGCTGGCAGAATGTAAGCGTATCCGAAATGTTCGCTGCAAGCGGCAAGACCATGTACAAGGGTCAGGTTTACGACTACGTTCGCTAATATCTCCCCCTCCCGCATAAACACCAACCCCCGACTGTTCAAACGACAGTCGGGGGTTTTTTTGACATTTGCAATTCATCCCAAATACAGCAAACTCTGCACAAAGGATTCAGGCATTCTTCTTTTCCTGCTGTTTCTTCAATCGCTTACTGTCACGATGTGTACGGACCGTTTTCCTTCCGCTGAACATGACATAAATCAGAAGAACGACCAGCATCGGCGTCGCTACAAGCGGTGTGACAATATACGGCGAGATCCGGAATGCCTCGTTCTTGATATAGATCTTCTTTTTTTCAATCGTTTCGATGCGAACACCGCGTACCAGCATCCGATGCGTATTGATACCGTATGGTGTGCAAGTAAACAATGTGCAATAATCCTTACCGCGTTCGAGCTGGAGATCATCGACTTCAAAGGGTGTGACCGTTTTAATCTGGTCAACCTGATAGGTATATACATCTTTCAGAACCGTAATATAAAACGTATCGCCGATTTCCATCTTATCCAGATCGGTAAAAAGTCTTGCGCCCGGAAGCCCTCTATGCCCCGACATGACAGCGTGGGTTGTTTCGCCGCCGACAGGCAGACTCGTACCGGGGAGATGTCCGACCGCAATCTGGAGTACATCATCATCAACGCCATGATAAACCGGAAGCTCAACACCAATCTTTTCAATCGTCAGATACCCCATAACTCCGGTACCTGCCGCATTCAGCGTCGAATCATATCCGGAAACCGATGATGGATCATAAAATGCACCGCTCGTTGACGCAAGACGTTGGTTATATTCATGTGCGGCGTCAATCAAAGCTTGATTTTCATTTTCCGACAGATCTTTCGTGGCATCCGTATAGGTCGAGATGACCTTTGTCTGAACTTTCGAATTGAGATAATTACTGATAGAGGGATAAAGCAGTAGTCCGATTCCAATCAGCATTGTTACGATGAGTATGATGTTAATGATATAGCGTTTCATTCATAGCTCCTTGCTATCAGATATAGGCAGTGGGAGAACATTCCGTTCTCCCACTGTATCTATGCTAAATGTCGGTTTCCTTAGTTTGTTTCAATCAGAACTGGCGATACTCCATTCTCTTTCTGGTGATAATCAGAACGATCGAGCAGAGTACCAGCATTCCGCCCAGTACGTAGATCAGGGTTGTACCCATACCACCGGTCGTCGGCAGCGAAGAACCCTTGTTGTTCTCAATGGTAATCTTGAAGGTATTATCTTCAAATACGAGGTCATCAGGACCATCTTGCTTACTCCAAGTAACATTTGTAACAGTAGCGGTAGCATCCAGAGTTACTTCAATCGAACCAGTCAAACCGTTATAATTTGTGGGAGGTTCTTCTTCAGTAATACGGTAGATGCCTTCGCCAAGACCTGCAAATGTTGCCAGACCGTCAGTTCCGGTTGTAATCAGTTCACCAACCTGAACATAATTGCCTTCACTATTCTTCTTTTCCAGCTTGAATTTTGCGCCCGGCAGTTTTGTGTTGGTGTTATCGCCGTCTACCTTGATGATCTGCAATGTGGTTGCATAAGTAACGGTTTTGATTTCAGGGGTATCGCCGGTAGGATCGGGCTTGCTTTCATCAAAATTCGGAGTATCAGGATTATCGGGAGTGCCATCTTCGGGAGTATACGGCTCGTTCGGCTTCGAGGGATCACCCTGATATTCATAGTTCGGGTTGTTGGAATAAACCAAGTTAGCAACGTTGGTGTTGCCCTCTGTACCCAGATTCGCATTTTCATCCAGTTCAGCAGAGTATGTAATCTCAATCGTTTGATTCTTTGGACTCTGATAGTTGATAAAGTCATTAATTACGATTTTAATCTCACCGCCACCCAAATCTGTAACATAGAAAGCAGTATCAGCCAGTTCAGAATCTCCAATCTTAATCTTAACATCATCATTGAATGTAAATCCTTCGGACAATTTATCATTCACAACGAAGAAATACTTGTTATAACCGGTCATATCCGGAACCTTAGAGGTCAGCTTAAACTCTACATTATCACCGATGCTGGCAGTATTCGCATCAATACCACCATCCTCGTTGATGACCTTATCCAGAGTCGGAAGATCGGATTTTGCGGTTGCAGTTTCTGTGCCGCTCAGAAGCTTCATAATAAAGCGTGTGTACGCACCGTTTGCGCCATTAAGAGAACCGTCCGCATCCTTTACAAAATAGTAGCCCGGAGTCAGATTATTAATTGTAACAGAATCTTTACCCGATGCTTCTGCCGGAGTACCGGTCAGATGCTTGGAAACGATTTCAGCAAAAGCTTCACTAAATCCTCCTGTGGCTTTATTTGCTTCGAGAACACCGGCTACATCATACGCAGATGTACAATCCTTAAATTTGTTCACCAAAGCTTCATTGGTTGCATCCTGTAATGCTTTAAGCAAATTAGCTTTATCAACACCAGTGCCCCAGTCAATATTCCATAACTCTCCGCTAACAATGTCGCCGGAGAAAAGCTGATAAGCCTGATAAGTATGAGACTCTTTATCAGTCACGGTAATTGCGATAGATGCTGTTTCTCCCGCAGCGGATACGGGCATATTCCCTACCATACAGGGAGCGATCGCCATTGTGCAGGCCAATAATGTGACCAAAGACTTTTTCAAAGATTTCATAATAATACCTCCATTTTTTATGTTTGTTTTTTGATTTTGAGTTCGTACTACAGAGCTGTCAGGAGTTCACATCATTGCTGCCTCCTTTCCCGCTTATTTCCGTAGCATCCATACAGGACACTGAGCACTAACAGGAACACGCCGATCATATAATAGCCTGCTGTTCCTGTGCCTCCCGTAGGCGGCAGCTCGTATGCACTGTATTTATTTTTGATCAGCATCGGTGCATCGTCCGTTGTGGAAGATGAACCCTGCTTGTCGTAAGATACCACATATCCATCCGGTACGCTGACTTCCTCAATCTCATAATAATAATTGCAATTGGGGTCTTCGTACAGCGTCGGATTTCCGTTGACAACGCCATAATTGGCTTCTCCGCTTGTGAGTCCACTCTTAGAGCTCATCCGGAATCCCATCTTCCAATCGCCTGTCGATCCAAGCTCGAATTCAATTGGTGTCAGGTTTCCGTTGTGGATATACTCGGTCAGCATCGTATCCGATGTCTTAGGTGAGGGCGGGATTGCGGTATCCGCATTCAGGTTTACGGTCAGCGTATCCATCTGGAGGCTGCCGTCACCGGGGTTTACGGTTACCTTTCGTCCCACCGGTCCTTCTACAAATTCGTCTACCAAGAATGATGTATTGCTGCTCAGTGCTTCGATATAAAGAAGCACATCTTTTTCGGTATCTACATCATCCGGTATCTTATATGCTGTATTCGCGAGCTGTGTCCATTGTCCTGCCGGAACATTTGACATTTCTACAACTGTCGGATAGACGGCTGAACCAGATCCTTTCGGCGTATATGTCAGCGTCATTTTCATCGTTGTTGTTTCATTTGGATTAACGTAAATACTGAAATTGTGGGTTGTTCCGGGCTTATACTTTTCAAAGTCCGTCAATGGTAATTCAATACCTTGCCATGTCTGCTGTCGATTCGTAACACTTACAGAACTCGATCCGGCATATACAGTTCCGGAATTATTTTCGGCCTGTGCATCACCGCGTCTTCGCCATCCATCCAGGGAACCGTCAAAACGATTTCTCGGGAAGTTCAGCGATGATACCTGGGCGATTTTCGTTTCAGCCGAATAAAGATCCGTACTGATTTCAAGATTTTCGCCTGTTGCGATTACAACCTGATCGACATAAAACGGTGCCGTATTCTCCGGACTTTCGATGTAGAGAATTACATTCTGCGTCATATCGACATTATCGGGAATCCGGAAGTTGGATGCCGAAAGCCGCGTCCATTTATCCGCACCGTCCGCATATGCAATGCCAACCTGATGATATGCATCCTCTCCGTTCGTATTCTTATATTTCAGCGTAAACTTAAACGGAGTGGAGGAACTGTTATTTTCGGTCTTGACATATGCACTCAGGCTGTACGTCTTTCCCTTTTCGAAAACATTGTAATTATCGGGAAGCTGGATGCCATGGTGGAATTCTGTTCTATTTGATACACGCACCGCGCCATTTCCTACATATGCATCATTGACGCGCTCAATCTGAACAATATTGGAATTATCATCAAATGCCGTCCAAGAATTCAATGAAGTCTCAAAGTCACTGCTATGAACGACTGTCATCGTTCCCGAATTTTTCGTAAGGTTCAGATAACCGAGATGCCATGTCTTACCACTTCCGGGACTGACATTGACCGGCTGGACATTAATCTGTGTACCGCCGAGTGCGACAACAAATTCATCCATGAAGAAATCGTGGAGACTATCGTCGGTTTCATCCGGTGTTTCGGTATAAATAATAATATCCTTAGAAGTATCAATATCATCCGGCATAGTAAAATTGGTATTCGCAAGCTGACTCCAACTACCGGAAGAAGCCGATGCCTGACCGATTCGTACATATCTTGCCTGCCCCTCCAGGTCGGTATAGGTCAATGTCAATGCTACATTTTGTGTTGCATCAACAGACTTTACATACAGGCTGAAGCTATACGACATTCCGGGAATCAGCACATCGGTATCGATCGGGAAATAGGCACCGCTGCTTTTGCCGGAGGTTTCTTCAACCTTTGTTGAGGATTTAATATAGAACGCATCATTATAATTTCGTTCAACTGCCAGACCGTCGTTCTTGGCATATGATGCATGACCATTTGTCGCAACGGTCGGATAGACATAGCTTACAGTTCCATCATCGCTCCTATATTCTCTCCGTCCGAACGCGCCCCAACCATCGGTTGTACCGGAGAACGAGTGGTAGAGTATATAAGAGGCTTCCGCGGATTTTGATGTATCATCGTATTTATCCGTATAGTATACGGTTACAACGGAGTTTTCCTGGATATCCTTCGCTTCATAGATTCCGTAGGTCGATGATACCGGTCTTCCGTCGATTGTAACGCTTCGTACATCAATACCGTTCAGAATGTTCAGCGAAAACTCTACGCTTCCGCCGACATATACGCCGTCTGCTGTCCAAGAGCCGGTCTGCATTCCGGTTGTTTCATTGATCGTCTGGACGATAAAGCGCGTCTCTTTCGGTTCTTCATACGGGAGATAGGAACGCTTGATCTTAAACTTCACGGATGTTTGCGGCGGTGTGGTCATCAGGTTCCCCTGATTATCATACCATTCCTTTTTTACGTGAAGCTGTGAATTCTCACGGGAAGTGTTCGTAATGACAATCGTTGCGACACCGTTGATCATCACAGGAGATGCGGTACTGGACGAATACCCATTCGGCACATACACTTCATCTACCGTATACGTGTACTGATCTCTTCCGTATTCAGAAGGAAGATGTGTAAAGGATTTGGAAACCCATTGTCCGTTTTCCTGTTTGATGGCGAAGGTTCTCTGACCTTCTACAATTACAGGGATTTTTTCGCCGCCGTTCTTCGACTGGAACAATCGGAACTGGATTTTATCAATCGCACTCTGATCTCCGCCGACCCATTTTTTCTGAACGGCAAGGTCGGTATAGGTTTCCCGAATCTTGTTCTGGAACCGGATCTCACCACTGGTAACCTTGGTATCCGTGAAATTATACTCCGGGCTGCTGATTTCGGACTGGTCAGTAATCTGATAAGACTTATCGTTTACCGTGACATCCGAAATCAACTGGTTATCCACAGCAACTTCCTTGACATAATAGGACTCGATGGTATCCAGACCGTCAAAGAACGAGCCTGTCTGACCGTGTTTCAGGAAGAAGATACCATTATCTGTCCGGAACTGCGTGTTATTTACGTAATACACGCCGTCATATTTCGTATATTCTGCGGCATCGTATGCCTTCGTCCAGAGCTCGTAACGGAACATTTCATTTTCATATCCTGTTCCGCTGCCCTGGTCGAGATTCTTCGTCACGTCAATTGTCTTAACGGTCGGAAGGTTGAAATCCATCGCCAGGTTCGAATAACAGCCGCCGCGCTCCATATAGAACATCTTAATGGTATGCGGCTGACCCGTAAACCAGCTCCAGTATTCTGCATCAGAAATGCCAAGCATTGCGGATACGGTAGTTTCGATATATTTATTTCCGTCTCCACCATCAATGGTACCATATGCGTTGTCCTGAACGCGGACTTTATTCTGTGTAAAATTGATGCTGCCGGCAGTCGGTTCGTGGATACCGCCGATATCGAGAATCAGCTTATCATCGACAAAGACCCACATATCATCGTCACCGCTGTAATTAAAGACGATGTCCTGATTATTGAACTGACCGTTGGTATTTCCGTTCGCGTCCTTCGGAACAACAAAGTTTGCAGACATTGTCATACCGAAGTGGTGGTTATAAATTGCCTGATCGCTGGAAGAACCGTCTTCATTTTCGATGCGGGTTGCATTGAAGTTCGGGTCTACCTTGGAATCATCAAATGCATCGAACGGGAAAAAGCCGATTTTCATCGGACTTAACTCGGTTTTATAGCGTTCATTCTCCAGAAGATCCGCATTGCGAATCGCGGGATTATACGGTCTTCCGCCCTGTGTATGATGGTCATCATTCTGGATATCGAATGTTCCGCTATACAGCGTAAAGTTTCCTCTGTCACCCTGATTCGGATTGTAATATGCATAATTGTCGCTGCTGTCGAAGAAGTATTTTCCGGTTGCATCCTTCTGGAGGAAATGATTGATATCCTCGTATACAATCTTTGTCGGATCACTCGCACTCGCATTGATATCGTTCATATCGAACAAGTAATCCAAACTGTGGTTGGAACCGGCAATCGTCGGAAAACCATTTGTCAAGGTATTATTGACGATGCCCTGAACCGGGCGGTTTCCGCTGACCAGGTGATCCGCATTATAATCGCCGGAATAGTTATTCTTCGTAGGCACGTAATTTTCTGCCTCACCGGACGGCGTACCATAGGAGAAGAACAGAATGTCATCCTGTAAGTTCTTTCCCTCATTGATACCGACATATGCAGGATTCCGATAATCACTTCTGCCGTGGTCAAGCCCCTCGGTTCCGTAATCAAACAGGTGGATAATAATACCATCCGCTCGGTTATCGGCTGTGGTCACAATACCTAAGCCCGCCTGCTCTGCACTTTGCAGGTAATTTGTACCATGTTCAAGCAGCGGTCCCTCCGCTTCTTCCTCCGATGCTTCACTGTCATCCGAAGCTGTTTCATCATCATCGGTTTGCTCTATGTCATTTTTATCGTCACTATTTTCATCCGTATCGGATTCATTTTCGTCTTTGTCATTGCTGTCGGCTTGTTCCGGATCCGGAAGACCGGATTCCTCGGATTCCACATCCTCCGAAGATGGTTCTTCGGCATCAGAAACTTCTGCGGATTCAAGCTCGATATAATTTTCCGGTTCAGGATTTTCCTGAACGATATAGCCGTCGAGAAGCTGGTCAGTATAGCAGGCTGGAATGTGAATATGTTCCTGCTTCGGACATATCACTTCGGTCAGATAACACGCGTCCTCATGGATATGCGTTTCATCTTCCACCATGCAGATCAGCGTTTTTCGGATGCAGTCGGCGGAATGTTCGTGTTCTTCCACATCACAGATCGGATCATTTACCATTGTAATACCGGTACCGCGTAAAACCCATACAACGCCTGATGTTACGAATATCGACATTACCATCAGCAATGAAACGGTTCTATGTCGCTTGGCAGAATTTTGCTGAATCTTATCGTACAGATTATCCATAAAGCTGCTCATCCGATCTCACCACCCATCCTTTCTATCTATTTTTTGAACGCTGCCTCTCTACTTTGCGTTCCACACATTCCACAAAACCGTTCCGATAATCTGTTCCTGCTCGATACAGCCGATTGCTGAACTTCTGCTGTCCACAGAAGATTCTCTGGCATCTCCGAGGATGAAGATCCGGTTATCCGGTACGGTAAAGGGGAATTCTATTTCACAGTTGCCCTGGCTTTTTTCTGTGATATACGGTTCATCGAGCAGCTCGTCATTGACGTATACATTGCCGTCGCTGTCGATTGTGATGCTGTCCCCCGGCAAGCCGATGACACGTTTCAGCAGCAGCTTATTCTGCCACGATACACAGCATAAATCGCCGTAATCACATTTATCTGTTTTCACAAGAACCAGAATGTCGCCGTCTTTCAGACTCGGCTCCATACTGTTTCCGGAAACCTGTATGACCGGTAAGAACAAGGTCGATATCAGCACGGCAATTGCGGCTACAACAATCAGTGTTGCAACGGTGCTGCTTAGTGTTTTCCGGAATAAATCCTTATAGCGAATCTTTTTCAGCTCGTTTTCCACCTGTTCAACAGACGGAACCGCAACCTGTTTCATTTCATTGGTGTTATTCATTCCACATCACTCTCTATCGACATTTGCGCATCGGTTTCATCCGCTTGCTGCTGCACTGCCTCTTGTGCCGCCACAATGGATTCCATTTTCTGTTTCGCCTGTTCGAGCATCTCGGCTGCCTGCTGCTGCTGATCCGCACAGATCTCTCTGACCTGTTTTAAATACTGATCGGCGGTTTGCAGGGAAACCAGAAGCACTTGGTTCAGAACTGCGATTGCGTCCTGAATCGAACCGGTTTCGCTGATTTTCATCTCCTGTACCTGAAGCTTTTCTTCCAGCCGTTCGATCTGATGCTGGAGTTCCATTTCTCGCTTCTGGTACTCATAGATGATCTCAATCATTTCGCTGCGCTTCAATCGCTTAAACTGTTTATCCGTCATTTCGAAGAACTCCTACGGGATCTGTTTCGACATTTCTAATCATATACTGCATCGTTTACTTCATAAAATTGGTGGAAACCACCTTTATGATGTTTATATTATACCATATACCAATCAAAGTGTCAATCTATTTCATGAATTATTTACAATTTGGGAAATTTGTATAATTGGAAGCTTGCGGAATACCGTCCAAAGAACATCGCCTTATACCAAAAAAACTTATATTTAGGGGCAAATCTGCCCTGTGTTGCCTTGTCATCCGCAACCATCGAATCTGCTGAAAAACCGTTTGCATTCCTGACGTTTTGCACAATTCGAAAGAAGTCTCCTCATCCGATAAGTTCATATATTTCGATTCATTAACTTGTAATTCTTTGTAATAATTGTATAATTCTTCATGATTTCCAGCAGCGGACAAAGCATATTCCACAAGACATCTCCGATATTTTTACCGGCGTTTCCCGCTGATATTCCGGTTTTCCATCAAAAAAACTCCTATGGCATTTTCATACCATAGGAGTTTTTCATCCATTCATCCGATCCGAACGAAAAGCGCTTAGCTTCCGATTCAGCCGGCTGCCTCGTTATGGGAGAAGATGTACATGACATCCATCAGATCCAATACGCCATCATTGTTCGTATCGCCCTGTTCCAGAAGTGCTTCGGTTGTAAGGACACCCGTGCCTTCCGAAATGACAGCACTCAGAATGACTGCATCCCATTCTTCAACGATTCCATTACAATTGAGATCGCCGACAACACCGGAAACGCCTGTGAGCGGTACGCCGATCAGGCCGTTATCCAAAAGGCAATCTTCCCAATCGGATTCTTCCTCGTAATAGAACAGACAGCTTCCGCACAGTTCATACAAGGTCTCTTCCGTCATATCAATGCCGACAACATGATGCTGTTCTCCGTCCACTGTAATGACATCTTTCAGCACAACACCCTGATATCCCTCTTCGACACCCACAATATAGGCATCACTGCCAAAGAGGATTCCATACCAGATACCGTCTTGTTCGACATATTCAAACTCGAAATCTGTGCCGCCCTGCATTGCATCGTCCAAACTGAGATACAGTTCCATACCTAAGGTTGATTCGTGAGAGTTCGCGACAACAACCAGATATACATAATCATTTGCGCCGATCTCCACGCCGGAGTAGCCATATTGTCCGATGAATTTCTTATCCGAATCATATACCAGCAGCGTAAATTCAGACAGGTAAAGCGTATCTACATATCCATCATCCGTATAGTCGTCTTCCGGCATAAACGCATCCTCTTCCTCCGAAGCAGAAAACAGCATATCCCAATAAATCAGAGTGGACTCTTCTTCTGCGTTCAGATAATATGTCGCATCCTCATTCGCATTGTTCTCAATCTTATAGAGCCAGCACTCATTCAGATATTCAGGGAACAGGTATTCTTCCGATTCCGTCAAAGGAATCGCGTATTCGTAGTCTTGCTCGATGAAACCGTAATCGTCCATGTCTTCATGATAGATCGTTAAGAAAGTGTTGGTTTCACCGTAGTAATCGCCGATACCGACAAAGCAGTATTCCGCATAGCCGACACCCTCTGTACCACCATCGTATTTTACGCAGTAGTCTTTGCCTTCTACGAGGAGTTCCTCATCATAACGGAGTTCATATTTCAGATCAGAAGAACTCTGTACGGGTTCAGAAATGACAGAACAGTTCGCAAGGTCACGGCCTTCCGATTTCAGCACGGAAAACGGAATATCACCGGTCTGATATTGATGCTTAAAACCAATCTGGAGCGTATATTCAAAGCCTACGTCCGTTGCAAATACATAGTAGTTTTCAAAGCCGCCGTAATTCGCATATACTTCTGTATTTTCGCCGTCCGCACGGTTCAGAATGATTTCAATCGGATTCGATGTATCCCAGCGTACTACTGTTTCTTCGGAATCCGCCGTAAACCGATAAATGACATCCCGACCGGGCGCTGTGATTTCTGCTGTATTGTCACGCTCTGTCAAAGGAATGACAGTATCTGTCGTAGGCTCACTGATAATATAATAGAAGATTTGCAGATAGCCGGCGTAGTCGCCAATACCCATGATATCAACGGTGTATTCACCGGTCTGGATCGACTGCGGTACGTAGACTTCATAATCTACGTCCTCTTTCAAAGTTTTACCATCACTTGTTGTAAGCGTCAGCTGCGGTGTGCAGACTTCGCCGGTATAATAGAGAACCTCTTCTACGTCTACGTTGCATTCCGTCAGTTCCTTCAATTCCCGAACCTTTTCCACCACTGCGGTATATTCCTTCAGCTCTCCGTAGCGGTCCATGTTCTCTGCGTTTACAGTCAGCGAATACTCGCCTGCGGCTAAGTTCACGGTATCACCCTGCTCTTTCAGGGTTCCGACTACCGCGTAGAGATTGTTATCTATGAATGCAATTGAGAACCAGTCTTTTCCGAGCGCATTTCCGTTGCTGTTTTTAATCTCGCTCAAGCAAAGCTCACAAGCAGTATCCAGTGTCAGCGTAAAGTCCTGGATACCCGATACTGTAAAGGACTCGCCCAACACCAGCTCACTTACAATCGCGGCATAAGTAGGAATCGCTTCTACATAAGTACCAACATAATCGCCCATACCGGTCACCATGAGTACGACATATTCCGGTTGTTCCGGATCGTCATACCACCACTCCAGACGATAATCAATGTTCTCTTGCAGTTCCGTACCGTCCTGAGCGATTACCATGCATTCAGACCCGTTTACCTTGCCGGTTTCATCAATCTGGAAATACTGATTGATGTCGCACGCATACAAGGATTTCTTCTCGCTTGTAATCAGAAGGGAAACTGTCACACAATCCGGAATCCCCGTTCCTTCGACCGCGATATGGTAGGTTGTGCCGGCTGTCAGCTGACAGCGCTGGCTGCTGATATTGCCGCCGGACGATTCCGATTCGATCGTTTCATAAACGTCTTTATACTCTGAAATCCACAGGTCAACTACGGAGTCTGCCAGCCAGGTGCCTTCATTCTTGGCTTCTTCCATAGATCCATCAGAACCGGAAAACATAGGAATTACGTTGTATTCGCCGGATACTTCCGGTGTAAAAGAGCAGTACAAGCGGTCACTTTTCGATTCTCTTCGGGTTTCAGCTTCGATTTCTCTATAAATGAAATACCTATGGCAGATTATACCAAAGTAGTCATTCTTACCGACAATGTAATCTACCAGAACACCGTCTTCCTTCGACCCCGAAGCATATACTTCATAGTCGGTTCCCTCTTTCAGCTCGCCCTCTGCGCCCACAACCACGAGCGTCGAATAATCATCGGAATCATAGAAATGGTTTTCCTCCTCATCGCGGTATCCAGTGTATGAGGAATCTTCCAGAAGCGTCTTTTCGGTCGATTCGTCCGTAATCATAAATACGGCATAATCCACAAAATCAATCCATTCGCTCGGCAGCAATTCAATGATATAGAGCTCGCCCGCAACAAATTCATATGCAGCGGATTGCTTACTCCAGTCCAGATAAAAATAATCCGACTGACCGTTGTGGCTGATAACGACATCTGCATTGCTGTACATGATTTTCTGAATGCCGGTCTCCTCCGGAATATACATATATTTCTTCTCTTGGCGCATATCACGAACGATCTGTTCGTCTTTCGCAACCGTTTCGACGTCTGCGGAACCCGCCTTGAATGTCAGCGTCACAGCTTCCGACGCAACAACTTTTCCGTCTTTATCAAGAATCGAATAGCTCAGATACCTGGTTGTCGGCTCGGCAGCCATCAGTTTCGGATATTCTTCTTCAAATACCTTCGTTTTTCCGTCCGCACCAAGTTCACTCCAACGGCCGGTATGCTCCAGACTCATTGCAGCAGCAGACAGCGTCACCCATTCATAACAGTCGTAGGTTCCGCCTTCTGTTATCATCCAGATCGAAGGCGCTTCCACAAATTTCAGATCCAGTTCTTCGGCTGCCTTTTCGACTGCGCTTCCTGCCTTACCAACAAGCGTATAGCCGATCGTTGCAAAATCCGATACCTTAGTCGAGAATTCCGTAAACTGATCTCCGATCACAAGGTTGACGGCATGGAAAATACCGTAGTCCTCCACACGCTCCAGATTCTCAAGATATACAACATCCGAGTAGAAGTAAATTCCATTCGTCTGTTTTTCTACTTCTGTATTCGCGGAGGTCGGCGCGATCGTCTTTACATTCGGCAGATAAAGCTGCGGTGCCCAAATACCGGTATAGACGGCTGCAGTTTCATTCATCAGTGCATCAAAATGCAGCGCGCAGTCAACCGTCAGACCACTGAATGCAAATTTTCCTGCGGATGTAATCGCACTGAAGTCGATATCCGTCTCCATAATCGGATTGATACCAACCCAAAAAGGATCCGAACAGAATGCCAGTCCGTAATCAGCGACTTCGGTCACAGAAGGTGCGGAAAGGTATTGGATGTTCATGCAGTCCATCAGCAGACCTTCCGGAATCACTTTCAGATCCTTCGGCAGGTAATATTTGGTAAATGTCGAGCCGCACAGCGCATATTCGCCAAGCTCCTCGGCATTCGAAAGATCCAGAATGCATACGGATGTAGAAGCAGTGCCCTCCATTCCATGCGGTGCAATCTTTTTGATATTGCGCCACGGAATGATGTCGCCGATGCTTGCATTCGCAAGACCATACTCATGAATCACTTCGACAGAGCCCAGATCTGTATCCACGTTTGCGCCATAGAACGCATACGCCGGAATCTCGGTCAGCTTCGACAGACCGGTGAGCTCAATAAGCCACCAACAGTCTCTAAAGGAGCTCTCGCCAATTTCAGTCACTTCTCCGAATTTTGCTTCCCAAAGATTTTCGCATCCGCTGAATGCAGACGCTCCGATTTTTGTAACGGCTTCCGCATGAAGAACCTCGAGTTCTTGGCAATTCTTAAATGCGCTGTCTCCGATTGTCTGACAGCTCGACGGAAGTGTGACTTCGAAGATGAACGGCCGATTCCGGAATGCACCGTCACCGATTGCCTTGATTTCCGTCATCTCGCTGAGATCAAGAGAGGACATTACGCCGCGGTATTCTTTCAGTACACCGTCTTCAATTACAAATGCCTGCTCGAATTCCTCGCCGGCAATCACATAGAAGAACTCCGCAAAGCGTGTTTTCATATTGCCGAGCACAGCCATCGCACGGATAACCGTTGTTTTTTCAAGATGAATCGGCTTTCCGTCATAAAGTATGCCGGTTTCCGCAGTCGGTTCTGTACCATCCAGCGTATAGTAGATGGACGCGCCTTCCGTATCGCATCCCAGCTCAACATCCACTGCTTCCTCGTACTCACCCGGAAGCGTCAATGCTTTCGGAATCGAACAGGATACATCAGAAAACCTGAAATCTTTCAGATTGACCAAGCCCCAGCCGAAGCTGTCATCCCGGCCAGGATCACCAATGTCAATCGCATTTGCATACAGATAGGATTTTACGGTTTCGTTATCCAGATCCGGCTCAGCAGAAAGAACATTTGCACAGCAAGCTGCAACATATGGTGTTGCCATACTCGTTCCGTCAAAGGAAATCGTTTCATCGGTTCCGATATGATATGCGCTGCTGATATCAACGCCCGGTGCCGCAAGACAGATTTCCGGTCCATAGTTCGTGAAATATGCCGCTTCGAGCGAAGAATCGACTGCCGATACGACAATCACATCCGGTGAATTCGCAACATTATAATTACGGCTGTCATCGGATTCGTTTCCTGCCGCAGCACAAGCAAGAATTCCGTTCTTGCTCATTGCTTTTGCCGCTTCGTCCAGCATCGGATCTTCACCGCCGCCGCCAAAGCTCATGCTGACGACATCAACGCCCTGATTCACGGCATACATCATACCACAGTAAATATCAGAGCTGAAGCCGTAGCCGCCGTCATCCAGTACGGCAATCGGCAGAATCTTGACATTATCCGCAGTGGAGGAGCAGATAATTCCCGAACAGTGTGTACCGTGACCATTGTAATCCTGCGGCAGTTCACGATCGGGATATACAAATGACATTCCGCCGTCTGCGATTCTGTTCTCAAACCAGCTATGTTCATAGTTTATACCGGTATCGACCACAGCAACTGTAATTTCCGGCAGCTTATCTCCGCTTGCCGTCAGCTCCTTACAGTATTCGATCGAACCAATTGCTGTATTGCCCCAGCTGACGCCCTGTTCATACAGCGGCTTGCTTTCTGTGGCACAGGTCTTCAAGATACGGTCCGGTGCTGCAAATTCTACAGCGTCCATCTCGTTATACTTCTTGCACGCTGCGTATGCATCCGCCGGCGTTGCAAACTGAAGCACATAGAGATTGTCATAGGACAGAGACATATCCAGTGCGTTCAGCATATCCGGCTTGGACTTCGATTTGACGATGACACGGGAAGCATGGAACGGGAAATTCACGCGTGTATTTCCGTCCTTATCGGTCCGTACTTCACAGCCGATCTTTTCAACGGCTTCGTCCAGCGAGATGGTTGCGGTTTCATCCACTGCTGCACGCTCTGCTTCGGTTGCTGCATAGGAGGACAGTACGCGGACTGTTCCGTTTTCTACAACAACACTGCCGTTGTTTTTGCCGACCCTGACATCATCCTGATACAGGATTCCCTCTTCCGGAGAAAAACGGATCGTCTGAAAACGCTTCGTATCCTCCGCCGGCTTTTGCATTTCCTTGATACTTTCTGCAAATCGCTCGATGGAAGCCTTCGGTACAGGCTGACTCATCTGCACGATTTCTGCAAGATCCTGCGGCGCTGTGGATGCCAGCAGGACAAAAGAAGAAAGAAATGCCAACAATTGTTTTTGCTTTGTCTGGTGCATTTATGATACCTCCTGAATTGTTGGATAACGATATTATAACATATTTCAGCTGAATTGTCCAGCAAAAACGCTGTTTTCATTCGTATGATTTCAAAAACATACCAAATAAAAATACAGTAAAAATATACAAATTTCAGCAGATAAAAAAATGCAGACCCCGAATCTTTCGTTTCGGGATCTGCATAAAATATGCCGGACATAATCCATTATGCCTGAAACAGGCACCGGATAAAGTTATACATCAGCGGAATGACTGTACTGCTGTCGTGGCCGCCGCCCGGTACAGAAATATAGATATTCTCTGTACCATGTTCCGTAAAGAGATTATGATACTGTTCCGGATAGCTTCCCACCATCCCGTCATTCGTACCGCCTGCAATCATCAGTACATACGGCTGATAGGGTGCGTCAATCCGAATCTCCTCCTTGCTGAGACAGCCCGGATGATCCATGAACTGATCCTTGGTCGGGAAGATGCCGGGGGCCGGCGCGCCCGCTCCGATATAACCGATTTTATCCTTGCAGACAATACCGATATAGAGCGACTCTCTGCCGCCCATCGAAAAGCCTGCCACAGCAGTATTCTCCCGTCCTGTTTTTACCGGATAATGGGACTCGATATAGGGCATCAGACTATCAGGCAAATCCTCTGCGAACGCATCATAATACGGAACATCCGCCGAGCCGTTTCCGGTTTCTGTGGTGCGGTCGGGGTTGGTGTACTGATGTGTAAAGACGATAATCATCGGGACTGCCTCACCGCTTTTGATGAGATTCGCGGCGATTTCCCGCACGCCCATACCATTGACCATCGACGATTCATCTCCGCCGTAGCCGTGATTCACATAGAACACAGGGTATTTCTTCGTCTGATCGTATCCGGGCGGAAGCCAGACGTTTGCACCCTTATCGTGATTTGCCTTTTTGGAGAAATATGTGATATGCTCTACGGTTCCGCCTGCTTCCGATAAGACGGAATTCGGCACATTGACCGTAATCTGATCGCGGATTTTTGCCATATAATCCGAAGGATTTCCGCTTTCCTCCGAGCCCGAAGGATTGAGAAGCATCCGCTTCAGCAGCGTCAGGTCGCTTGCATTCACCACGGAGTCTGCATTCAGATCGGCTGCATCCGCATAAATTTCCACCGGCTTCGTCAAAAGATAATCACAAAGTGCGGCGGCGTCTGTACTGTCAACCGTACCGCTGTGGTTGACATCACCGGACTTGAAATTGCCGGTCGGCGGCGATGTCCCGTCAACCTTCGTCACAATTACTTCATCCAGATAAAAATCACAAAGGTCAGTATCTGTTTCGATATAAAGCACCGGATTTGTGCCTTCGCCCACCGCATAGCTGGGTGCGGAAAGCGTCAGCCATTCTCCCGATTTCGCATCGCCCTCCGCAAATGTATCATAGACCGTACCATCCGCCGTATCATACTGCATCGTCATTTTAAAATGTACGGACGCGCCGGATTTCTGCATCACCTGCGCCTGCACGCTGAGATACGTTCCCGCCGGACAATGATTGCTGTTTAATGTATAGAGAATTCCGTTCCATGCAGCAGTACGGCCGGTTACCGATGCCGAACCGCTTCCGCTTGCTGCGGCATCCGTTGTACGCGTAACAGCCGCATCTCCGCGCCCCTTCCATCCGGAAAGGCTGCTTTCGAAATCCGAATGGAGCAGTTCGGGATTGTTCGGATCATACGGTGTATCATTCCGGCTGCCCAGATATTCTTCGATGACGCCCGCCCAGAACTGGCCCATTTTTTCATAGCCCGCACCGCTCGGATGGAGATTATCCGAGGCAAGATCTGCGGTTCCGTTCAGACAGCCATGGACATCCGCAAAGCACACACGATCACCATAGGATTCCGCAACCTCTTTGACGGTGCTGTTATAATTCGCGACACGCTGTGCATTGCCGCCGTAAGCCGTAAATTCCGGTATCGAGCCCATGAAAATAACGCTCTCCTCCGGCAGATCTGCTAACATATAATCTACCAGCGTATGCAGATCATTCGCACAGTCACTCATCGCACGGTTGGCAGTCATGTCATTGGTACCGATGATGAGCAGGACAATATCCGGTTGGTGATTCTTGATCGCGTCCTTGCTCTGAAGCTTTTCATATAATCCGTTTTCGCCCCAGCTCGGAATCGGATACTGCTGTTTAATCGTATAACCGCTGTATCCTGCGTGATTGTTGTCATACCGGTACGACTGACCTTTATAGTTGAAGCTGGCGGTATCCGGTCCCTCCGGCCCTACCATATCAAAGGCAATCCCTTTTTCATTCAGCGCATAATCCAGATATTTCCGGTATCCGCCGTCCTCGCCATATCCAAAGGTAATGGAATCTCCGATCGGCATGATTCGGACTTCGTCCGCTGCGCTGACATCCGGATGATGCATATACTGTCCGGATGAAAAGAGCGTAGTTGCTGTCAGTACGGCTGCTGTCAGAAGTATATTCAGCTTTTTCATCATATGTTCCCCCAGATTCAGAATATCAGACAGGTCATATATGTAATTTTTTTACTGTCCAAACTTTATTATATCGCATGAAACCTGACCCGTCAAGCACTATTTCGCAGAAAAACTGTCCGATTATCCTTAAAATCCCACTAACATAGCAAATCACGAAAAAAACCGAAGTCAGCCTGTATCACAAGCAAACTTCGGTTTTGAAATGGAGCATACGGGATTCGAACCCGTGACCCCCACACTGCCAGTGTGGTGCGCTCCCAGCTGCGCTAATGCCCCATAGAACATCATATATTATAGCATATCATTTTCCGTTTGTCAAGTAGTTTCCATGCATTTTCACCTTGACAAAGCCGGCGAAAAAAGATATAATGAGAGAAAAGGATGGAAACGGATGCGCTGACATCTGCACAATGACAACTCCGGACGACTGCATCCAACCGGCATCATCTCACCATACATCAACACCCCTTATGTTTCGAAAGGATTGTTATGCTGAAAAAAAGGATCGAAAGTTTATTGTTTATTCTGTTTCTTATCTCGTTTTTATACTATATTTTCTGGCTCGGATATTGTATGATGCTGTACCGGAACGGTGTCGATCCCGGGTGGGCAGCACCGGCTTTGGGCGATGGCACGATAGTATACGGATGGGAAGCGTTCGGAATCGGCATAGGGACGTTTCTGTTTTTTACGTGTTCTTATGGTTGGTTTATTCCGCTATATCAGCTGATATATGCAATTGTGCGTTTCATCCGAAGAAAAAAACAAAAACGCAATGCTGCCTGACAAGATTGCAGTCTGCAATCAAAAATACCGATGGATACGATTTCAAATTCTTCCGGAAAGGAGACGTATGATGGAAGGGTACCCTGATCATACAAGTGTTATTATGAAACTGCCTGTGCTTACCGCGATGCCGCTGGGCATCCGGATCCTACTGGTTCTTCTGGCTCTCCTGATCATTGCTGTGATCCTCATCGTGATCTTTGCGTCAAAAAATGTCAGGGAAATGAATCTTGCGATTGACGACGCTATTTCCGCGATTTCTGCGGAACATACGGTTACGCCCGTCGATCCCGGTACATATTCCGAGCTGAAAGTCTATAAAATCATGAAATTCCATGTCGAACAGTACGAGGTTGCGGATATCGGAAATCTCTCTGTCATGAAAGTCAATATGGGTCTGATGCAGATGGCTACCATCATTCTTACACCAACCCAGAAGAATCTGCCGCTGATCTCTGCCGACTATATGTATATGTTCGGAAAACGCACCGCCTATCTCGAATTCTATGATTTCGTTACCGACCAGCAAACACCGGAATATCAGTCCCTGCTCTCCGATCTGAATACGGTCAAGGAATCCTATTCCGCACTCGAAAACGCTTCTCCGACACCTGCATGGTACGACACCCTCAAAACAGTTGGTATCTATAAAAATGCCAAAGCGAAGGATGATCCTACCCTCCGCAAAATTCTTTGCGACGGATTCGGGACTGTGATGAACGCCGCGAAATCACTCCCCCTGCTCACCGAAGAGGAACAGCGGACGAAAACACAGCTTTGCAAAGACTATTCCGATGGCTTAATCGAACACGGCGGCATTTCTACTGATGTATTCAAAAAGGAACTTGGTGAAACGACAACGCGTGATTTCTTCGATCAGGTGCTGTTCGGCACAAACCGAAATACCCATTAACGGAAAACTGCCTATGAAACATATCAATCGCTCAACCATCAGACGGACTTTGCTCTGTCTTACACTCCTCCCCCTCGGCGCTGCACCGCTTTCTGCCTGTCAGCACGAGAAAACAACGGAAGAACCTGCATACCTGAATATTTCACAGGTAGAAGCCAAACAACTCATCGATACAGAATCCGACTACGTCATTCTCGATGTCCGCACACAAGAAGAATTTGATGAAGGACATATCCCCGGCGCAATTCTCATTCCCGATTATGAGATCGAAGAAAAAGCCGAAACAGCCCTTCCGGATAAAAACCAGCTGATTCTCGTATACTGCCGAAGCGGAAGAAGAAGTAAGCTTGCGGCCGAACAGCTTGAAATCCTTGGATACACAAAAATCCGTGAATTCGGCGGCATCATCGACTGGCCGTACACCATCGAAAAATCATAATATCGCAAAAAAGACTCATAGGTATTTCACCTATGAGTCTTTTGATTGGGGTAGCAGGATTTGAACCTACGAATGCCAGAGTCAAAGTCTGGTGCCTTACCGCTTGGCTATACCCCATTATTTACCACTGAATACAGGAACAGCCAGAGAAGAAATCTCTGGCTGAAAGGTGCCGGCATCGTTCTATTTTCCCGGGACGTCTCCATCCAAGTATTTTCGACGCGAATGAGCTTAACTTCCGTGTTCGGAATGGGAACGGGTGGATCCTCATTGCCATTAACACCGGCTTACTTT
>JAFXIC010000068.1 GCA_017533485.1 Oscillospiraceae bacterium | reverse complement strand
CCGTGCTTGGCTACGTTGCCTGCGGCGAGGGTCAGGAAGAAACCGAGGAGATCATCGAGTACATTCGTATGCCGGAATCGCTGATCGGGCAAGGCGAATTCTTTGCTCTGATTGCGAAAGGCGAGTCGATGGTGGATGCGGGAATCCATCCCGGTGATTATGTGGTGATCCGAAAGCAGAACACGGCGGAGATCGGCGATATCGTCGTTGCGCTGGATCAGGGCGTGAACAATCTGAAGGTGCTGGGCTACAACAAAAAGCGCGGGCGTTATTTCCTGCGCTCCTGCAATGAAGACCGAGAACGATACAAGGACATCTATCCGGAGGATCTGTGTATTCAGGGCGTGGCGGTCTGTGTGTCGAAGAAGCTTCGCAAGGTGGATGTTGATTGAGGAAGGAGACTTTATTGAAAGATAAATATAAAATCCCTGTTGGTTTCTGTCCGAAGTGCGAAGCACGCATTGCATACTCGGATGACGGTGCCGATAAAACTATGTGCGGGTTGAATGCGTCGATGAAAACTACAAAGGAGTGACTATCATGTGCCATCGGTGCAAATCAATGCTGAGGGTGATTGAAATTCAACCGCCTATCAGTTTACAATTCCCGGTTCTTACCGGATTACAAGCATAATACTTTAATTCACAAGTGAGCCATCCTCCCATCGGTGAATATGGGTTATATACGGGTGAGTATCAGAATGATGTGCGGAGAAATGCTCCGCCTCGTTTTGATGCTCACTTTTTCTTTCTCAAAATTTATATAAAAACAAAGGAGACACACCATGAAAAAATGCACCTACCAAAACTTTGAAGATCTCCCGCTGATGCTGAATGCCACTGACCTGGAACATGCACTCGGCATCTCCCGCTCGTCCGCGTACGAGCTTATGAAAAAAGATGGCTTCCCGGCGCTGTGGATTGAAGGGCGCGTTGTTGTGCCGCGGGATAAATTCAAAGAATGGGTAGAACAGAATACAGGAAAGCGAGAACGCTGAATGGAAAATGAATTTGATATTCCCGAAAACACAATAAAATTCTTCGACCGATTCTTCGCATACGACTTGCTCGACCGCTATCCAAATCACAAAATCGGATTCGAAGCTGAGCATTCGCTTCGCCTCTTATGGAATGCGCAAAAAGTTTGTATTCAAGATTGGCAATTCAGCCAAGAGCGCACCCGCAAAATCTTATACGACGAGCTGACGATAGAAATACTACTTAATGCAATCGGCGCATACAGGATCTACTGCACAGCACCGTGGGACTTATCGATCATCATTTTCGCAATGCTCACGATCTGCAAATACGATCCGGATCTGCTCGAGCCGACGAAGATGAATGAGATCCGTCATCAGAGCATGATCTGCTTTGCATGAAGCGGCTTTGTCGACTATGATAACGCGAAAAACAAAGCGGATTTCTTTTCGTATGCGAAAGGAAAATTCTTTCCGCTGCCTCAGCGGATCTTCAGTCTTGGCTTATCCTCGGGTGAGATTCTGGTGTATACGTATCTGCTTTACCGCGAGGATCGGAAAACATTCAAGTGTCATCCGAGCTATGCGACCATCGGCGAAGCGGTCGGCATGAGCAAGAACACGGTAAAAAAATATGTGGACGGTCTGCAGGAGAAGAGGCTGATCGAAACGCAGTACACGACAGTGCAGACCAAAGACGGTCGCGTGCATAATGGAACGCTGGAGTACACGCTCCTGCCGCTGAACATCGCGGAGGAATACTACGATGCCAAGCAAATGAAGCGGCTGGTGCAGGAGCAGGCACGGGCGAATCTTTTCAAGAAACTTGCGAAATTCGATAAGAAGCGGGAGCGTTCCAAAGGTTAAAAACTGCGCCGCATAGTCAAAGAAAAGCGGTTT
>JAFXIC010000067.1 GCA_017533485.1 Oscillospiraceae bacterium | reverse complement strand
GGATGAGTTGGAAGGGGGTACAAGGGGGAAACCCTGAAGGGGAGGAGAGAATGCGCGGGAGCGCTCTTTCCTCCCCTATGGGTGTCCCCCTTGATTCTTTTCACGGATATAAAAAGAAAAGGGGAGTGTTCGAGCGCCGCTCTCACGTCTCCCCCTTACCCTATGGGTATCCCCCTTGATTTTTTTATGCGGATAAGCTTTTATATCCTGAAACTCTGCGCCATCGCCCCCCGGCTTTGAGGCGAGATCCAAAATCAATGTTGATTTCGAAACGCACGGAAGCCGTTTTCCGTCCAGCACCCGTGCCGGTATGGTATTGATAATCAGCCGGTATTCTCCCAGCCGCTTGTCGATTTCTGTGATTTTTACACTCCGGCAGCCGTTGCATTCGCTCCGCCGGTGGTAATCAGGGGAAACCATGGTTATTCACGCCATTTCCGGCGGAACGCAAGACAGGTCGTGTTCTCCGCCTTCTTAAACTGCTTCGAGAAATAGCTCTGGTCATTAAATCCGCACAAATCCGAAATCTCCTCTACGGATTTATCGGTGAACCGCAGCAGCCGTTTCGCATAATTGATCCGCAGTCCGATGATATGCTGGAAAATCGTCTCCCCGTATGCACGCTTGAATTCCCGCGTCAGATAATACTTGCTGATATAAAAGCGGTGGGAAAGCTCGTCCAGTGTGATATCCATTGTAAAATTCGCGTCGATGTATGCCAGAACGGTTTTCAGCTTCGATTGCAGCGCAGTATCACTTTCCTCGCTGATGTTATGGATCGTCAGCAGCATCGTCAGAAGATTCATCAGCAGTCCGGATGTCAATATTTCCGTATCGGCATAGGTTTCCGCATTCAGCCGCATCATTTCCTGTACCACCGACACCAGCTTTGTGGTGGTAACGGGATGGAACACCGGCGGAAGCTGTGCGCTGAAAAGCTTATAGTATTCCTCTGTCGTACAGCCGTTGAAGTAGACCCATGTCAGCTCCCACGGCTTTTCATCATCACTGCGGTAGATATGCGGTACGCGGCAGTCGATAAAAAAACAATCTCCGCTTTCCAGCTGATAGGTCTGACCCTGATAGCTGAGCGCGCCGCGGCCGTCGAGCACAACCGCAAACAGAAAAGACTGCTGATTCTGGCGGCTGACGGACTGGCCGATTCCGGCTTTCAGGTGTCCGCACTCCTGCAAATAGAAGAATGCACGCCGCGCAATCGCACTCGGCGTTTTCAGGATTCGCGTATCGAGCGGATTGGGAACCGATTCGGATGTCATCTGTGCCATAAGAAACCTCCTTGCTGCCTGCATACTTCCATATTTTGCGAACAGTCTCCGCGTGAGAATGCACCATACTTATTATACTGTTTTTTTTAGGAAGAATCAAGGGTGTTTTGGTAGAATCTTGCGATTGTATTTTGTGCACATTGCCCGTTTCTTCCCCTATACAGCGCAAAAAACTCCGATGCGGTCTTTCCCTCGCATCGGAGTTTTCAGATTACAGTACAAAGCCTGCGTTTTTCAGGAGAATACGTGCCGTATCGAGCGAATCGACGCCGTCACGATTCTTGATCGGTGCAAATTCCGCCTCGCGCGACACTTCATATGCCAGACAGCTTTCCTGAAGCCGCACCATATCGAGCACCAGTGTTTCATATTTATACCCGTTCACATCCGTCGGCCTGACGCGTTCGCCGTCCGTATTCCGATAGGGAATCTTCTTTTTCGCCTTATGAATCGGAAGATTCGCCCCGCCGATTTTCACCAGCCGCTTCATCGAGAACAGATAATTCAGAATCACGCCATACCGATAGGTCAGGGAACCGTCGGGATTCCGGCGTTCGCTCATTTCCTTTTCCATCTCGAAATATTCCACAATCGACGGCTTTCCATCCTCCAGACACAATACGCCGACCCGTTCATCAGGGGCAGCTTTTCCGACAACCTTCGCGCCTGATTCCGAACCGCTTTCGATGACCGCGCCCACAAAACAAGGGTCTGCAATCTGCTGGAGGGCGTTATCTACGGCAAATACATTCAGCCATTCGATGCCAAGCTGCTCTACCGTTTTCAGCAGTCCCGCTTTCAGCATAGACGAGAACCAGCCGCCGTTGCCGTTGGGAGATTCTGCGATATGCCCTTCCGCATCGAAAAACACCTTATCCGAAAAATCCGTGCAGACCGCCATATCCTGTTCAAAGAGCCACACCGCGTCCTTCGGATATCCGAAATATTCTTTTTCTTCGAGAAACGCCTTTGTTTCCGCATCCGTTGATGCACTTGTCATAATAAACAGCGGAATCGGCTTCCCCGAAATCGCCATCCGTTTTTTCAGGTTTTCAAAATGCAGTTCATACAGCGAAAGTTCTCTTGTCTCGCCGATATTCATAGCACCCTTCGGCCCGTCATAACCGAGTCTTGTACCCTCGCCGCCGGCAAGCAGCACCGCGCCGACGGTTCCGGCAGCCAGTGCCTCCAGACCTGTTTTCTCCAGCGTCTTCCGGCGTGCGTCAATTTCCGAAAGCGACATCGCAGACGGCGGCGCAAACTCACCGCGGCGATTATTCTCGCTGTCGGCGGCAGTTTTCAGAATTCCGAAATCCAGCCGCCCGATCTGTGCACAAAGCGCTGCCTGTGCCTGCGGCGTCAGCGTTTCGTAATCCTCAAGTATATGGAGCTGGTCATAATCCGCCAGCTTCTTTTTGATTGCCTCAAACGTCATGATTTCCCTTTCAGCTATCTATCCTTAGTATTCACCGGAGGTATCCTCCAGCAATGTAAAGTCAATCTCGTAGTAAGTCACGCGTCCCTCGCTGTCCACGGTCGCACAATGTGCGTGAATCGAATCGCCGGCACCGCAGCCCTTGATCGCTTCCAGCACACTTTCATAATCCGACACGCTCTTTCCGTTCATTTCCAGAATCCAGTCATAGGGCTTGAAGGTTGTTTTCGCGAGATCAGAATCTTCATCCACCCCAACGACCAGAATGCCCTTTCCGCCGAATTCTTCGGGTACCGTCACACCCTCGGTTTCTGCGGCGACGGCAGCTTCATAGAACTGGATGCCGATACGGACTCTGCCGCTGACATAGCCCTGTTCAATCAGTTCCTTGATAATCGGGAGTGCCGCGTTAATCGTAATCGCAAAGCCCAGTCCCTCGTAGGATACACCCATCATAAAATTCGAGGTATATTTCGAGGAAGTGATCCCGATGACCTGACCATAACGATTGACGAGTGCGCCGCCGGAATTTCCGGAGCTGATTGCGGCGTCCGTCTGGATACATTCCATTTCATAGGTATTGCTCTGCGCCTGAATCTGGCGGTTCAGTCCCGAAACGATGCCGGATGAAATCGAGCCGGAGAGTCTTGCCGGATTGCCCAGCGCACAGACCTCCTCGCCCAGCTGTACTTCATCGGAATCGCCTAAGACTGCGGGCTGTAAGCCGGAAGCCTCGATTTTCATGACCGCAATATCGGTTTTCGAGTCGTGACCCATCAGGGTTCCGTCAAATTTCCGATCGTCATGGAGTGTGACATTATAGCTGTCGCCGTTCGCAACAACGTGCGCATTCGTCACCAGATATCCATCCTCGGAAAGGAGGATTCCGGAACCGGTGCCGATAAGCTCACCCTTCTGATACGTATAGATTTCGACGATGCTCGGCATCACCGCCTCGGCAATCCCCGCAACGGTATAGCGTCCGCTTTCATCCACCATGGATTCTTTGGATACAGGCTTTCGCTGCTGGCCGATATTCACCGATACCACATCGCCTGCGACATAGCCGTTCGAGGGCGAGCCCTTGCGGATATCCCAGATAATGCAGAACACCGAAAATCCCACTACCGCAAGGAAAATCAGTATCATCATGACAATACCGGCAATATTCTTCTTTTCCGCCAAGGCTGCCGCACCGTCCGAAGACGGCATCCCCTCCGGTTCCAAAGCATCGGTCACCGGAATTCCGGCTGTTTCCGCATCCTCCGCGGCAGTTTCAGAGGGATGTTCTTCCGACTGTTCAAACGGATCCGGGAACAATACATCAGCGGCTGCGGAAGCAGGTTTTCCGATCAGACCGTCCGGCTCTTCGTGATCGGAAATGCCGTAATCACGCGATTTCAGTTCCTCCGCCGATGTATGTGCCGCATCGGACGGTTCAGAGGATATTTCTTCTGCGGCGTCCGATGCCATCGGTTCCTGTTCGATCGGCACATCGTCCTCTGTCATATGCTCCTGCAATTCATCTAACATTGTGTCGCGCTCCATTTCTTCGATCCCCGCCACAGCGGACTGCGGCAGGGATTATTTCTTCTTTTTTCCCTTGCGCGGAGCTTCCTCCTGCGCTGCGGGAGGCTTTTGTACAAACGGGAGACTTACCACAAATTCCGTATATGCTTTCGGGACGCTCTTGACCGTGACCGTACCGCCATGCAGGCGGACAATCCGGCTCACAATCGAAAGTCCGAGTCCGACACCAGTCACGTCCTTTCCGCGGGAAGCATCGGTCTTATAAAAGCGTTCAAATACGTGTGTAATCTCCTCGTCCGTCAGCCCGTCTCCTGTATTGCGGAGATGAATATGCACCATCTCCTCGTCCTGTTCGACCTGTACCGAGAGGGTTCCCCCGTCATTGACAAACTTAATTGCATTTTCCGTCAGGTTATAGAATACCTGCTGCATCAGATCCTCATCGCATTCGACCTTTGTACGCGCAAGCTCCTCCAGTCCCTCGACCGAAAGATGCTTCGCGTCCACCTTCTTTTCGAACAGCAGCAGTGTTTTTACAAGAAGATGCGTAATATCCATCGTCTTAAAATTCGGATTGAGCGTACCCTCCTCGAATTTCGAGATATTGAGCATCGAATGCACCAGCCGCGACATTCTCTGGACCTCGGAAGAAACCGTCCGCAGATAATGCTTTTCCTGTTCGGGGGGGATTGTCCCATCGAGAATTCCGTCTACGAAGCCGCCGATGGTTGTCATCGGTGTTTTCAGCTCATGCGATACGTTCGATACAAAATTCTTCCGGCTCTGCTCATTGCGGTCGATAAAGTCCGCCATACGGTTCATCGTTTCCGCAAGATAATCGAGTTCCGAATCTCCGCCGCCGGTTTCCAGCCGCTTCGAAAAATCTCCCTTGGCATAGGCTTCGGCAGCGTGTGTGATGCTGATAATCGACTTCAGCAGGCGTGCCGTATTGAGATAGAACAGCGGCGCGACAATCAGTGCGACCAGCAATACCGTCACGATCAGCACGCAGAACAGACGGAAGGAAAATTCCTCGATATTCGAAGTCGGGATAATCAGCATCAGATAGTAGACTTCTTCGTCCAGAAGGAACTGCTCCACATAACAGGCGGATGCATATTCAAAATTTCCATATCCCTGTCCGATCTCACAGTACGGCTCGGCGACTGAAATCCGCTTCGCCGCCATAGGCAGCCGGATGTCAATATAATTATAGTCCGACCGTACCACACAGTTTTCTGTGCCCTCGAAGATATAGCAGTCGATATTATTCGTTCGGGTATAATCCTGGAACTCGGACTGGATCCGGTCACAGGGCAGCTCGTTTTCCTCCGTATATGCATTGCGCACACGGGACAACAGCACCTGTGCGGTATCGCCGAATTCATCTTTTGCCTCACTCTTATAGCGGTAGTTGGCGAATGCCGTTACGACAAGCCCCGTCACCGCACAGAAAAATATCAGCATGATTGTGCAGAAATAAAAAATTCTGCTGTATACACTTTTTAACATAATTGCCCCGATCTATACTATATATTTATAGTATCAGCCGTTGCCTTCTTCGACGACGAATTTATATCCGACACCCCAGACTGTGCGGAGTGCCCAGCGGTCGGAAACGCCCTCCAGCTTTTCTCTGAGCCGCTTGATATGGACATCAATCGTTCTCGAATCGCCGTAATATTCAAAGCCCCAGACCTCGTCAAGAAGCTGGTCGCGCGTAAAGACACGGTTCGGGTTCGATGCCAGACAGAACAGAAGCTCCAGCTCCTTCGGCGGCGTTTCCAGAACCTTTCCGTCTACCTTCAATTCGTACCGCGTCATATTAACCGAAAGCTTATCATAATGGACCTCGCGCACCTCGGATTCCGCAGGCGGCTGACCGACTCTGCGCGAAACCGCACGGATTCTTGCGACAACCTCTTTTGTGTCGAACGGCTTTACGATATAGTCGTCCGCACCCAGTCCGAGTCCCAGCACCTTATCGAATGTCTCGGATTTCGCAGTAATCATGATAATCGGAACATTCGATTTCTTCCGGATTTCCCGACAGACCTGCCAGCCGTCCATGCCCGGAAGCATGACATCCAGCAGCACGACATCCGGATGCAGGGCGTTGAATTTCGCCACCGCTTCCTCGCCGTCGTTCGAAATCATCGTTGTATAGCCCTCTTTTTCGAGGTATACCCGAAGCAAATCACAGATGTTTTTATCGTCGTCCACAATCAATACCTTATCCATAGCCATAAGAATCAATCCTCCGTCCTTGTATGAATTTTACGAATCTGCATTCAGAATCCTACCGCAGTTCGTTCCGCTGACACATTTCGCGCCGCAGTTTGTGATATAACTATACATGATACAGTATACTATATTTTCTTGTTTCAAATATGAATATATTATGAATAGTTTGTGAAATGACCGTGAATTATTACAAAGAATTGGATATTTCCCTGCCGGAAGGCGAAAACAGGTTTCACAATATCCAAAGTTTCGGGTCGCTGAAATCTGTATAACCATACAAAATCCGGTGAAAGATGGAAAAAGCCCTTGATTTTTTTCCATTTCATGGTACAATAGATTTAGCACTCCAAGTGAATGAGTGCTAAATCCAAAAACAGGCTGCGGCATCCTGCCGCATAACACATGAGCCATATCCAGAACAGGAGGAAATCTTATGACAATCAAACCGTTAGCAGACAGAGTCGTGATCCGCATGACGGAGGCAGAGGAAACCACAAAGGGCGGTATCATCCTCACCGCTTCCGCACAGGAAAAACCCCAGATCGCTGAAGTTGTTGCAGTCGGCCCCGGCGGCGTGATTGACGGCAAGGAAGTTGCAATGTATGTCAAGGTCGGCGATAAGGTTCTGCTCTCAAAGTATGCAGGCACCGAGGTCAAGCTCGACGGCATCGAATATACCATCCTCAAACAGTCCGATATCCTCGCAGTCGTTGAGTAAGCATCGGATTCCGATTGTTTCTATCTTAATTTCGAAAAGGAGCATTTGTTACTATGGCAAAAGATTTGAAGTACGGCGAAGACGCCAGAAAAGCTTTACAGGCAGGTATTGATAAGCTTGCCGATACCGTGAAGATCACCCTCGGTCCGAAGGGAAGAAATGTCGTTCTCGATAAGAAGTTCGGCGCACCCCTGATTACCAATGACGGCGTTACCATCGCTAAGGAAATCGAACTCGAAGACGCTTTCGAGAATATGGGCGCACAGCTCGTCAAGGAAGTCTCTATCAAGACCAATGACGCAGCCGGCGACGGCACCACCACCGCTACCCTCCTTGCACAGGCAATCATCCGCGAGGGCATGAAGAATATCGCAGCCGGCGCAAATCCCATGATCCTGAAAAAAGGTCTGGATTCTGCCGTAAAGACCGCTGTCGCAAGCGTTCAGGAAAACTCCAAGACTGTTGACGGAAGCGCAGATATCGCGCGTGTCGCTACCGTTTCTTCCGCAGATGAAAAAATCGGCGCACTGATCGCAGAAGCCATGGAAAAGGTTTCGAAGGATGGCGTTATCACCATCGAGGAATCCAAGACCGCCGAAACTTACAGCGAGGTCGTCGAGGGTATGCAGTTCGACCGCGGCTATGTCAGCCCCTACATGGTGACTGATACCGATAAGATGGAAGCTGTCTACGACGACGCCTTCCTCCTCATCACCGATAAGAAAATCTCCAATATCCAGGAACTCCTCCCGCTCCTCGAACAGATTGTCCAGAGCGGAAAGCGTCTTGTCATCATCGCTGAGGATGTCGAGGGCGAAGCACTCACTACGCTCATCCTCAATAACCTCCGCGGCACATTCAAGTGCGCTGCCATCAAGGCTCCGGGCTTTGGCGACAGAAGAAAGGAAATGCTGAAAGACATCGCTACCCTCACAGGCGGCGAGGTCATTACCGCTGATCTCGGTCTGGAGCTGAAGGATACCCAGCTGACACAGCTCGGCCGTGCGCGTCAAGTTGTCATCTCCAAGGAAAATACTATCATCGTGGACGGTGCAGGCAATTCTGCTGATATCCAGGCTCGTGTTGCACAGATCCGCACCGAAATCGAAAACTCCACTTCTGATTTCGACCGCGAAAAGCTCCAGGAGCGTCTTGCAAAGCTCGTCGGCGGCGTTGCTGTCATCAAGGTCGGCGCACCGACTGAAATCGAGATGAAAGAGAAGAAGCTCCGTGTTGAGGACGCGCTCGCTGCAACCAAGGCTGCGGTCGAGGAAGGTATTGTTGCCGGCGGCGGTGTTGCACTGCTGAACGCAGCCAAGGCTGTCGCAGAGCTGGTAGGAACCCTTTCGGGCGATGAAAAAACCGGTGCACAGATTATTCTTCGTGCACTCGAAGAGCCGATTCGCCAGATTGCTGCAAACGCAGGTCTCGAGGGTTCTGTCATCATCGAAAACATCCGCCGCGAAAATAAGGTCGGCTATGGCTTCGATGCTTACAACGAGACTTATGTGGATATGATTCCCGCAGGTATCGTTGACCCGACAAAGGTAACCCGTTCTGCACTCGAAAATGCTGCTTCTGTCGCTGCAATGGTTCTCACAACCGAAAGCCTTGTGACCGACATCAAAGAGCCTGCTGCTGCCGCACCGGCAATGCCCGCAGGCGGTATGGATTACTGATATCACCCCTATCCCCGGTTATAAAAAATGCCGCTTCCGATATATCATCGGGGGCGGTATTTTTATTCGTGAAAATAAACCAAGGGGGACATCCTTCCAACTCATCCCCTCCTCTCTTATACGAAACCCATGATTTTTCTACTGTATCCTACAATCAGAACACCCAATATAGAATACAAATCATCTGCACGCACAATCCATCTAAACTATTTTATCTGCGTTGCACGCGGGTAGTGGGGGATGGGTAACGGAAAGGGGTTTGAAAGGGGAAAACCATAGGGTTAAGGGGGAGACGTGAGAGCGGCGCTCGAACACTCCCCTTTCTTTTGTCCTCCTCATTCTTTTTATATCCGTGAAAATAACCAAGGGGGACACCCATAGGGGAGGAAAGAGCGCTCCCGCGCATTCTCTCCTCCCCTTC
>JAFXIC010000066.1 GCA_017533485.1 Oscillospiraceae bacterium | reverse complement strand
GCGAATATTCCATTTGTCTGCTCGATCCCTGGCTTTATGAAACGGTGTGTGAGAGCGGCGGCTTCCTGCCCCTGACCGAGGCAATCGGCAGCAAGCCTGAGTATGCGCAGGACGATTATTCGGTGCGCCTCTGTGATACGCCGTTCGGGCAGTACTTCACCGGGGCATCCGCGCTGCCTGAGGAAACGCTGCTTTGCTTCCGCCGGCAGGGAACGCTCGACACTATGCTCAACCGCAAGCATGCGGAGAAAACCTATCAGAACGCAATGGAGCTCTTCCGCGCGGTAATGGCGTTCGACCAGTGACTATGATGCCGGAGCATCAGCTCCGACTTTGACCGAATAATTTTTTGAAAGGAAACTTTTGCACGCAAAAGTTCAGTGGCTGAAATGACACTTGTAATTATGGCTGCCGGTATGGGGTCGCGCTACGGCGGACTCAAGCAGATTGATCCGATCACCCCCGAGGGGGCATTTATTCTCGATTTTTCCATTTACGACGCATTGGCTGCCGGATTTGACCGCGTGGTTTTTGTCATAAAGGAAGAGAACTACGAAATTTTCAAGGAGACGGTCGGTGCACGCGTCGAGTCCAAGGTTCGGACCGAGTATGTTTTCCAGCGTCTCGAGGATCTGCCCGCACCGCACACGGTACCCGACGGACGCGTCCGTCCGTGGGGAACCGGACACGCTGTGCTCTCTGCACGCGGTGTGGTTGACGATACCTTTGCCGTCATCAACGCCGACGACTTCTACGGTCGGGATGCGATGATGCGCCTGGCAGATTTCCTGCACACAGCAGAGACGCTGCCTGACGGAAAAGAGCCTTTCTGCATGGTTGGCTACCGCCTGGAGAACACGCTGACCGAGCACGGAAGCGTATCGCGCGGCGTTTGCTCGATCGACGCTGACGGATATCTGAGCGGAATCGTTGAGCGTACCAAAATTATGCGCACCGAAACCGGCGCAGCTTATCAGGATGGCGAAGAATGGTTCGCGCTTCCCACCGATACGACGGTATCGATGAACTGCTGGGGTTTCACGCCTCGTGCCATGCAACTGATGGAAGGATATTTTGCTCGCTTCCTGGAGGCAGGAGAAGGCGATCCGATGCGCAGAGAATTTTATCTGCCGGCAGCGGTTGAAGGCATGATGACCGACGGTTTCTGTCGTGTTCGCGTGCTCGAGACCGATGCAGTTTGGCAGGGGGTAACCTATCCCGAGGACAAGGCTCGTGTGGTTTCTGCCATTCGCGCCATGATTGATGCCGGCGTATATCCGGCGAAGCTCTGGTAAATCATTCGATAGAACAGAGAGGGAAGATAGGATGAATGAAAAACAGCTGCGCGAAATATCTGCGCAATTTGCCTTCGCGGGCGAGCCGGTTTCTTTTCACGTCTGCGAGAACGGACATATCAACGGCACCTATTTTGTTGACTGTGCCGGCGGGGAAAAATATGTTGTTCAGCAGATCAACACCTCGATTTTCACCCGTCCGGATGAGGTCATGGAAAACATCCTGGGTGTTACCGCTTTTCTGAAGAAAAAG
>JAFXIC010000065.1 GCA_017533485.1 Oscillospiraceae bacterium | reverse complement strand
GGTAACGGAAAGGGGATTGAAAGGGGAAAAACAGTGGGCAATTGATTGCCCGTGGGTATGTGGGGAGACGTGAGAGCCGCGCTCGAACACTCCCCCTTTTCTTTTTATATCCGAATAAAGATCAAGGGGGACACCCATAGGGGAGGAAAGAGCGCTCCCGCGCATTCTCTCCTCCCCTTCTGGTTTTCCCCCTTGTACCCCCTTCCAACTCATCCCCTCCTCTCTTATACTGCACCCATGATTTTCCTAACGTATCCTACAATCAGACACCCAATCCAGAATACAAATTATCTGCACGCAGATTTTTCATAACCATTTTTATCGTCCGTGCACGCCGATAGAGGGGGATGGGTAACGGAAAGGGGATTGAAAGGGGAAAACCATAGGGTAAGGGGGAGACGTGAGAGCGGTGCTCGAACACTCCCCCTTACCCTTGGTTGTCCCCTTTCGTTTTATCCCAGCACGATAAATCATTCACAGAAGATAAACATCATGCAGTGATTGACAAAAACACGCGATTGTGATATACTGTAACTATCTCATTTTGTACTTAGAAAGGTGCCGACGAATGCATGACAATACCATTTCACACACCAATGCTGCAAGACCGTGACGCAGTCTGTCAGGCTGCCAATGCGGCAGCAGCGATGGAAAATGATGCGGCATTCGCCAGTATCTATCTGCTTCGCCGGAAGTATCGGATTGAAATTGCATTCCAAAACGGAATGCTGCTCCGAAGATATGGTGCAGGCGTCCGCGAAAATTGCTATGGCTTTCCGCTCGGCGGCGAAACAGCATCCGGTATCCGCTTGTATGCAGAAGATGCAAAACAGCGCGGAATTCCACTGCGGCTGGGACTGCTGACAGAAGAAATGTGTCAGACGCTATCGACGCTCTATCCGGAACAGTTTCTTTATACTGAAGCGGCAGAATATGCGGAATACCTGTATCTTCGGGAGAATATCGCTCTGCTGAAGGGAAGCCGCTACCATAGAAAACGCAATCATATCGCACAGTTCCGACGGGGCTGTCCCGATGCGGAGATTCAGCCGCTGGTTGCGGAGAATGCGGACTTTGCCGTGAATATCGCAAGAAAATGGCTTGAAAATCGTGAGAATCCTGCGGAGCTTTCGGTTCAGACAGAATTTGGCTGTATTCAGGAAGCCGCCGCCAATTGGAATGCGCTGGGGCTTTCCGGGCTGCTGCTGTATGCGGAGGGAAAACCGATCGGCATGACGATTGTATCGGAGATTTCGGAGGGCGTAACGGATGTCCATTTCGAAAAGGTCATCCCGAATTATCCCCATGCATGGCCGGTGGTAGCGAACGAGATGGCGAAATGTCTGCCGGAGTCGAAATATCTGAATCGGGAAGAAGATCTGGGCGAGGGCGGAATGCGCGCGTCCAAGATCTCTTATCATCCGGATCTGATCCGGAAGAAATATTTCGCACAGTGGTGCGGAAAGGAGCTGCCGACTTGCTGAAATCCATATTGAGTCCGGATACGTGCAGAGCGTGTAAAAACTGCTGTGTCTTCGAGCCGCAGAGCGCATGGGAGCTGCCGACATTTCTGCCGGAGTCCTGTATACGCATCGGATTGACGGACGGGGAAGCGGCGTGTGCGCGATATCGGATTGCCCTGCGGTATGATGAAACGGGGGCTGCAAGGAACTGTCCGTTTCTCGATCCTGAAACCGGCTGTACATTGCCCGCAGAGGAAAAGCCGTTTGCCTGCAGTATCTGGCCGCTGCGTGTCATGCGGATGGAAGACGGACGGCTGGTATTTGCCGTATATCGAGGCTGCAGCGGATTGCCGGAGGAGAAATTCCCGGCACTCGAACAGCTGCTTGCGGATGGCTTAAAAGCAAGAATTTATGAAGAAATGGAAAAGGATGCGACGCTGGTTTTGCCGTATCATCCGAATTATCACATTCTGGATGTCCGCTGAGAGGCGGCGTCTATTTTACATGAAAAGAGAGGGTTTCAAAAATGGCAATCAATTTTCACATTCCGGGATTTACGCATCACTTTAATACGAATATGATGCTTCTGGGGCTGATGGAGCGTCATCCCGAAGCGTTCTACGACAATATCCGTATTGATTCGATGTACGGCGAGTTTCCGCCATCACTCTGGAACGGCGGAAGAACAATCGGAGAAATATTCCCTGTGGAGGAGATGAAGAAGATTATCTTCGAGCTCAACAGCAGAGGTGTTTCGCTCCGTTATACCTATACGAATCCGCTGATCAACCCGTCCCATCTGGATGACCGTCACTGCAACAACTGCTTAAAGATTGCCGACCGTGAGGATGGTATGAATGCAGTTATTGTGGTATCGGATGTACTGGAGAAATATATCCGGAAAAATTATCCGAATTATCGGATTGTCTCCTCGACCTGTAAGCAGATCCGGGATTTTGATCAGCTTTGTGAGGAGCTGGAAAAGGATTATACGCTGGTTGTGCTGGACTATAACTGGAACAACAACTGGGAGATGCTGGAGAAGCTGCCGCATAAGGATCGCGTCGAGATTCTGGTGAATGCAGTCTGTGAGCCGAACTGTCCGCGCCGCGGCGACCATTATAAATTCCTCGGCAGAACCCAGATCGGATATGTCGAGCATCTCCAGAAAGAAGGTCCCTATAAGCCCTATAAGCTCCAGGAACAGTTCGATTGTCCGCATATGGGAAGAATGATCTATGATATCACCCACCACTGTACCCATGTCACACCGCAGGACATTTATGAGAAATATGTGCCGATGGGCTTTACGAATTTCAAGATCGAGGGACGTTCTTCGCTTGCGATCAATGTTGTGGAAACCTATCTCTATTACATGGTGAAGCCGGAGCATCGTGATCGTATGAGAATGTATTTTCTCTTGTCGATGAACCAGTCGGGTATCATCGAGTTCAAGGACTAAGTCGGAAATTGCAGCTTTCTGTATCGAATAGAGCGCAATCCGAATGGTCTGGACATAGGAAAAAACTGTATAAACCGCCTAAATTTGCGTGTTGAGAATCAGAATGCTTGACAAAGCACAGCCTGCGTGATATAATATACACGAAAAAGCTGTCGGCAGGAATTGGCGGCGGCGGATGACAGAAAGGAACGATGATTCATGCACTTCGTATTTTCGCTCGTGTTCGTACTTCGACTTATGGTGCTGATACCATAGGCCTCTGTCGTTGTGCACTGAGCGATTCGGAAAGAGTATGGATAATCGCTGAAATAGGAAGACAACGGTGAGGGGCATATGCTTCTCACCGTTTTTGTATGGCAATATGAAAAAAGGAGGAAGACTCTATGAAGAATATCAATGAAATTGCAGCAAGAATCCGAGAGCTGCGCGAGGTCTGTGACTATACACAGGAAGCATTGGCGGAGGAACTGGGCGTCGATCCCGCCGTGTATGCGGGATATGAGGAAAATGGTGATTTCCCGATCAGCATTATCTACGAAATTGCAAATAAATTCGGTGTGGATTTCAATGAGCTTGTCACCGGAGAGCCGAGCCGTATTGATACGTATCAGGTTGTCCGCCGCGGAAAAGGAAGAAGCGTAAGCCGTTTTGATGGATATCGCTTTAAGGATCTTGCATTCCGTTTTGCGGATAAGGTGATGCAGCCGCTTCTCGTCACACTCGAACCGTCCGATCAGCCCGCAAGTCTTGTATCCCATTCGGGTCAGGAATTCAATATGGTGCTGAAGGGCAGCGTCGCAGTTACCTTTGAGGACGAAGAAATAATCTTGAACGAGGGCGATTCGATCTATTTCGATCCGACCCATCCGCATGGACAGCGCTGCGTCGGAGAGACGAAGGCGCGCTTCCTTACGATGATTGCAGAATAACAAACGAAAGAGAATTGTTTTGATTCTCTGAAAGGAGTAAATCGCATCATGCTGTTAGACCGATATCTGCCGCGCATTGATTTTGAATCCTATGAGGATTTCAAGGAAAATTACCGCGTCAATGTTCCGGATAATTTTAATTTCGGCTGGGATATTGTCGATGAATGGGCAAAGCAGGAGCCGGATAAAAAGGCACTTGTCTGGCTTTCCAAGGATATGGAGGAAAAAACCTTCACCTTTACGGATATTTCAAAGCTCTCGAACCGTACCTGTCACTACTTCCGAAGCATCGGGCTGAAGAAGGGGGATGTGGTGCTGCTGATTCTGCGGCGGCGCTGGGAGTACTGGGTGATTGCCACAGCGCTTCATAAGCTGGGCGTCATTCTGATTCCGGGAAATCTGCTTTTCACCGCACATGACATTGCATACCGTGGAAATATGGCAGGAATCTCTGCGATCATCGCCTGTGACGACGATTATATCCGCACACAGGTCGAGGAGGCAGCCCCTGAAATTCCGACGCTGCAAAAAAAGATTGCTGTCGCCGAGCCGCGTGAGGGCTGGGATTATTATGAGGACGAAATTGCAAAGTACAGCGATGAATTTACGCGCCCGACCGGTGATGACGCAACACGTACCAATGATACGATGCTGATTTATTTCACATCCGGTTCTACGGGTATGCCGAAGATGGTCTGTCATAATTTCGCACACCCGCTCGGACATATCGTAACCGCAAAATACTGGCATCAGGTACAGGAAAATAAACTGCATATGTCGATTTCGGATTCCGGCTGGGCAAAATTCGGCTGGGGCAGAATCTATGGCCAGTGGATTTGCGGCGCCGTCATCTTCTGTTATGATTTTATCGGAAAATTCAATGCGAAGAATATCCTGAAAGTCGTCAGCGATTATAAGGTCACAACCTTCTGTGCACCGCCGACCATGTTCCGTTTTATGCTTCAGGAGGATATGACGCAGTACGACCTTTCGAGCATCGAAAACTTCTGCAATGCCGGTGAGCCGCTCAATCCAGAGGTCTTTCACCGCATTTATGAGCTGACGGGAAAGAAGATGCGCGAGGGCTTCGGCCAGACAGAGGGTACGGTACTGGTTGCCAATTTCCCGTGGATTGACCCGAAACCGGGTTCGATGGGAATGCCGGCACCGCTCTATAATATCCATCTGATCTGTTCTGACGGGAGAGAAGCCGAAGACGGTGAAGAAGGAAGTATTATGATCTGCGGCATCGACAAGTATCATCCGACCGGACTGTTTACAGGATATTATCGGAATCCCGAGATGACACAAGCGGTACTGGGCGGCGAAAATTATGATACCTGTGATGTGGCATGGCGCGATTCCAAGGGATATTACTGGTTTGTCGGACGCAATGACGATGTCATCAAGTGTTCGGGATACCGTATCGGGCCGTTTGAGGTGGAAAGCGCACTGCTGACCCATCCGGCAGTTGTGGAATCCGCAATTACGGGCGCACCCGATCCGGTGCGCGGTCAGGTTGTCAAAGCAACCGTTGTACTGGCAGAAGGCTATACACCCTCGGATGAACTGACGAAAGAGCTTCAGAATCATGTGAAAAAGGCAACGGCACCCTATAAGTATCCGCGTGTGATCGAGTATGTGGATGAGCTTCCGAAAACACTCGGCGGAAAAATCAAGCGTGCGGAAATCCGTAAGCATGATGAAACGGAATAACCCCAGTTTTGTGCTGTGATTCTTTGTAGGAAATCTTAGAGAGGATGAATTTGATATGAAAATCTGTTTTTCAACACTCGGCTGTCCGGACTTTGACTGGTCGGACGTCTATTCGATGGCAAAGGACTTGAACTTTGACGGCATCGAACTGCGGTCGCTCGGCATTCCGGCAGATCCGTACCGTACAAAGCCGTTTACCGGTGCACAGCTTCCGAAGACGGTTGCCAAGCTGAATTCGCTCCACCTGGACATTCCCTGCGTCAGCTCCAACTGCTGTCTGAACGAAAAGGCGAATGAAGCACAAACACGTGCAGAACTTCTGGGCTGTATGGAGCTTGCACAGGCAGTCGGTGCGTCCTATATCCGAGTGTTGGGAGACCGGAATCCTGAGCCGACCGAGGAAGTCGATGATGCATATGTGGCAGAACTGCTGCGTTCGCTGATTCCCGAAGCGGAAGCACATGGCGTCACGCTGCTGGTGGAAACCAACGGTGTGTTCAGCAATACTGCCCGACTGAAAGCACTCCTCGACAGTGTTGGCCATCGCCGTGTGGCAGCCCTCTGGGATATGCATCATCCGTATCGCTACGGCGGAGAATCTCCCCAGCAGACGGTTGCAGCACTCGGAAGCTATATCAAGTTCGTCCATACCAAGGACAGTGCGATGCGCGGCGGAAAGCTCGTCTATGAGATGATGGGAAGCGGAGATATGCCGTTGGATGAGATGATGGCGGCGCTCGAAAGCATCAACTATAATGGATATGTATCGCTGGAATGGGTAAAGCGCTGGATGCCGTCCCTTTCGGATGCCGCGATCGTATTCCCTGCATTTGCCGATTACATGAGCAAATACCGTAAGCAGCATAAACATCCGCTCCAGAAAAGCAACCGCGGTGACGGAAATTATATCTGGCCGAAGGAGCGGCTGATTTCCTATACATTCCCGGATGTACTGGATCGTGTCTGTGAAGAATTCCCGAACCAGTATGCATTCCGTTTTACCGAGCTGGATTATACGAGAACCTATCCGCAGTTCCGCGATGATGTCGATACCTTTGCGCGCGCACTCATTGCGATGGGCGTCGGAAAGGGCGACCATGTCGCAATCTGGGCAACGAATGTTCCGGCATGGTATATCACATTCTGGGCAACCACAAAGATCGGTGCGGTGCTGGTTACCGTCAATACCGGCAATAAGATTCATGAAACCGAGTATCTGCTGAAACAGTCCGATACGCATACACTGGTTATGATTGACCGCTTTAAGGGAACGGACTATATTGAGATCATGCAGACGCTTTGTCCGGAGCTTGCGGAATGCGAACCCGGAAAGCTCAATTCGAAAAAGTTCCCGTACCTGAAAAATATTATCACAATCGACAGCAAGCAGCCCGGATGCTATACCTGGGAGGAAGCTGTGGCAATGCACGAGCAGGTTCCGCTGACTGAGGTGGAAAAGCGCCGCCGTGCCATCAAGAAAGACGATGTTGCGAATATGCAGTATACTTCGGGTACGACCGGATTCCCCAAGGGCGTTATGCTGACCCACTACAATGTCGTCAATAACGGTAAGGCAATCGGTGACTGCATGGATCTTTCCACCGCCGACCGTATGATGATTCAGGTTCCGATGTTCCATTGCTTTGGAATGGTTCTGGCAATGACCGCTTCTGTGACGCATGGCGTTACCATGTCTCCGATTACGGCATTCTCTCCGCGGAAGGGACTGGATTGTATCAATCGGGAGAAGATTACCTGTTTCCACGGCGTTCCGACCATGTTTATCGCAATGCTTGGGCATGAAAACTTCGAGAAAACCGACTTCTCGCATATGCGAACCGGTATTATGGCAGGTTCTCCTTGTCCGATCAAGACCATGGAAGAGGTCATCGAGAAAATGCATATGCCGGAAATCTGCATTACCTATGGTCAGACCGAAGCATCGCCTGCAACAACCATGAGCAAAACCACCGACTCGATTGAAACACGCGTCAATACTGTCGGCGGCCCGATTTTCGGTGTTGAGTGTAAGATCATTGATCCGGAGACCGGTGAGGAGATGGGCGATAATCAGGACGGCGAGTTCTGTGCACGCGGCTATAATATCATGAAGGGTTATTATAAGATGCCCGAAGCGACTGCGGCAGCCATCGACAGTGACGGCTGGCTGCATTCGGGTGATCTCGCGCGCAGACTTCCCGACGGCAATTTCAAGATTACCGGAAGAATTAAGGACATGATCATCCGCGGCGGCGAGAATATATATCCGAAGGAAATCGAAGACTTCCTCTATACACATCCCGATGTCCGTGATGTTCAGGTCATCGGCGTTCCCGATAAGCAGTACGGCGAAGAAGTCATGGCCTGCGTCATCCGGAATGAGGGTGCGGAATGCACCGAGGAAAGCCTGAAGGAATTCGTGAGGATGAATATGGATAAGTGTAAGACACCGCGCTACATCGTCTTTGTGGAGGAATTCCCGATGAATGCCGCAGGTAAAATCCTCAAGTATAAAATGCGGGAACAGGCAGTGGATCTCCTCGACCTGCATCAGGCAAATAATATCGTAACTGCATAAATAAAAGCCGCATCCGATTCTCTGATCGGGTGCGGCTTTTTGTGCGTACAGGATATGATTATTTTCCGCGGAGTGCCTTGATTTTATCACGCAGATAGGCAGCGTGTTCGAATTCGAGGAGCTTCGCGGCTTCTTTCATCTGTGCGGTCAGGTCACGGATGAGCGCTTCGCGTTCAGGGCGTGTGAGCTGTTTCGAGGAAGCCTTTTCGGTTGTTTCACGGCTGGCGATTTCGAGTACTGCGCGGACATCCTTGACAATGGTTTTGGGGACGATGCCGTGTTTTTCGTTATAGGCAATCTGGATGCGTCTTCGGCGTTCGGTTTCGCGGATCGCACGTTCCATACTTCCGGTAATTTCATCTGCATAGAGGATAACGACGCCGTGTGCATTTCTTGCAGCGCGTCCGATGGTCTGGATCAGGGAGGTTTCGGAACGGAGGAAGCCTTCCTTGTCTGCGTCCAGAATTGCGACGAGGGATACTTCCGGTAAATCGAGTCCCTCTCGGAGCAGGTTGATACCGACGAGGACATCGAATTCTCCGAGCCGCAGGTCGCGGATAATTTCCATACGTTCGATGGTGTCGATATCATGATGGAGATAACGGACGCGTACCTGCATATTGGTGAGATAGGAGGTGAGATCCTCTGCCATGCGTTTGGTAAGGGTCGTGATGAGGACGCGTTCATTTTTCTGTGTGCGGAGATTGATTTCGGAGAGGAGGTCTTCGATCTGACCCTCGACCGGCTTGACAATGACTTCGGGATCGACAAGACCCGTAGGACGGATGACCTGTTCGACGACCTGAGCGGCACGCTCCGACTCAATCTGATTGGGTGTTGCACTGACATAGAGTGCCTCATGAATTTTCTCGGTGAACTCACTGAAATTGAGCGGGCGGTTATCGAACGCACTGGGGAGGCGGAACCCGTAGTCCACAAGCGTCTGTTTTCTTGCACGGTCACCGGCATACATACCGCCGACCTGCGGCAGTGTCACATGGGACTCATCCACAATCAGCAGGAAATCCTCCGGGAAATGGTCGAGGAGGGTATAGGGACGGGAACCGGGCTTTCTTCTGGCGAGAACACGCGAATAGTTTTCGATGCCGCTGCACATTCCGATTTCCCGCAGCATTTCGATATCATAATTGGTGCGCTGTGCAATACGCTGGGCTTCGATGAGCTGGTTGTTATGTTCGAAGAATGCGACACGCTCTGCAAGTTCTTCCTGTAATTCCTCGATGGCTTCTTCGAGCCTGTCGCCGGATACGACATAGTGGCTTGCCGGAAAGATCATTGCATGGGAGAGGGTTGCCTTGAGCTCACCGGTGAGCATTTCGATTTCTGTGATACGGTCGATCTCGTCGCCGAAGAATTCGACACGAATCGCGTTTTCATTGGTATTCACCGGACAGATATCGACCACATCGCCATGCACACGGAAATTACCGCGTTCGGGTGCGATATCATTGCGCTGATACTGAATCCGGATGAGGCGTTCGAGAAGTTCCTCTCTGGAGATCTGCATATTCGGGCGGAGGGAAACCGTCATATTGCGGTATTCTTCGGGTGCGCCGAGGGAGTAGATACAGGAAACGGAAGAAACGATGATGACATCGGAGCGTTCGGCGAGTGCCATGGTTGCGGAATGGCGGAGGCGGTCGATGTCATTGTTGATGGAAGAATCCTTTTCGATATAGCTGTCGGTACTTGGGATATATGCTTCGGGCTGGTAGTAGTCATAGTAGGAAACGAAATATTCGACAGCATTTTCGGGGAAGAATTCCTTGAACTCGGAACAAAGCTGTGCGGCTAAGATTTTGTTATGTGCGAGAATCAGCGTCGGCTTATTTCGTTTTGCGATGACATTTGCCATGGTATAGGTTTTTCCGGAGCCTGTAACGCCGAGGAGCACCTGTTCATGTTTTCCGTCCTCAAAGCCTTTTACGAGTGTGTCGATTGCCTTCGGCTGGTCACCGGCAGGCGGAAAGGGTGCATGGAGAATAAAATCGCGTTGTTCCAAGATCGGATACCTCATTTCATCATAGAATAGCGGTGGCTGCAGGGGGGGAGAAGCGCGGAAATCAGTCGGGCATACAAGCACTGTCGCGCATAGAAATCACATTATCTTCCCCGACGATGATATGATCATACAAGGAGATGGAGAGTGTTTTCAGGTATTCAGAAACCTGTCTGGTGGAAATGAGGTCATCTCTGGAAACGGAGGCTCTGGCTTTGGGGTGATTATGCGCGAGAACGATAATGGCACAGTGGTCGAGAATCGCGTGTTCAATAATCTTACGGAGGGATACTGTGACATGATTGACCGAGCCTTCCGCGAGTACATGACTGCTGCGGAGAAAATACTGCTCATCGAGACAGACCATCCGGAGCACCTCACGGCTTTCATATGCATAGAGCTGCTGGAAATACGCACAGAGCGCAGAGGGGCTGTTCATCGGGAGCTGGCGGTAGGTTTTGGCGGGCGCCGCGGCATATACGGAAGCGATGAGGTGGAGATAGGCGGCAGTATTCCGGTTCATCCCCTCGATTTCACAGAGTGCCGGAATGGGAGCGGAGAGTACATCGTGGAGGCTGCCGAAGGCATGGAGCAGGCGGTGCGCGAGCGGATTGACATCAATTCGCGGAATGGCGTAAAAGAGCATCAGCTCTAAGATCTCATGCTCCTGAAACCCATTGAGACCGGTTTTGAGGAATCGTTCGCGCATACGCTGACGATGTCCGGCGTGGATGGAATCAGCCAAATCTGTTCACCTCCGAAGAATGATGATAGCATTTAGAAAAAACGCAAAGATCACCGGATGCAGGAAATCTTTGCGTTATCCGTATCAGTGTTCCGCTTCCAGAAAGGGTCCGGCGAATTGCGGCACAAATGAAAACTCCATGCCGTTTAAAGCGGAAAGACAGCACGGTTCTTCTGAAAAAACGAATCGCAGCTTGCAGGCAGAAAGGAGCTGATAGCGTTGACCGTGGCGGATATTGGCGTCCATTCTTCCATAGCGCGGGTCGCCGAGAATCGGACATCCGAGTGCTGCCATCTGGACACGAATCTGATGTGCACGGCCGGTATAGAGGGTAACCTGAAGGAGGGAGAGGTCATTTTTCTGTGCAAGCACCTGATATCCGGTACGGATTTCACGGAATCCGATTTTCGGGAGTTCAGAAAGGATGACCTGATTATCGGAAATTTTCTTATGGTAAGCCGTTACCACATCCGAATTTTTCGGGGGCGCACCGACTGTGACGCAGTAATATTGCTTATGGATTTCGCCGTTCCGGATTTTCTCGTTCATACAGCGGAGTGCGGTAGCGGTTTTCGCGGCGAGTACAAAGCCTTCGGTATTGCGGTCGAGCCGGTTGCAGAGCGCAGGCGTAAAGCTTTGTTCCTCCTCGGGCCGGTATGCACCGGTGTCAATGAGATGGCGGAGGAAGCGAGCGATGAGCGTATCCTCTGTGCCGTGGTCATCTGCATGAACGGGGATACCGATTGGTTTCCGGAGGACAGCGATCTGTGCGTCCTCATAAATAATATCGGGTTTGGGGAGTCGTGCCGCAGACTTTGGGGGTGCGGCAGGCTCGGCTTTTTCGGTAAAACAGTCCTCCGGAAGATAGATCTGGAGCACAGCCCCCTCATGAAGAATTGTTTCGGGGGGGATTCGCTTTCCGTCACATTTTACATCCTTTTTCCGGAAGGTTTTATAGAGGAGCGAAGTCGGGAGCTGCGGACAGGCTTTCCGAAGAAACTTATCGGCACGCTGACCGGCATCATTCGTTCCGATGGTAAAAGTATGCATATCTCTAATCCTTTTTTATCTCTATTTATTTCTTCATGCGACGGATATAAGCGAAGGTAGCGTCCTCGCCGCGTTCCGCCAGCATTTTCAGCAGAAAATGAATTTTTTTTGCGGTTTTGGGGTGAATTTTTCGGGTCTGGCTGCCGAGGTGGTAGTAGTCGAGGGGATCGCTGTTCACGTACTGTGCACCGCGATAGACTTTGCTTGCGGCGACGCGGTCACAGAACATTTCGATGATATAGCGATTCGGCATCGGAACCGGTTCCATCATTCTGGTTTTGGGGTTATAATCGGTCCAGTATTCGAAATGGTGGCGATTTCTGCCTTTATGGTGCATCCAGGCGGAGGAGAAGCCGTTTTGTTCGCGTTCGGCTTCATTGGGGGAACGGGTACCCTGAAAATAGCGTGCACCGGGGATAAATTCGGCAGGGGTATATTTGGAAAGGTCATGCAGAAGGCCCTGCAGGGGGATACCGGCACGGAAACAGTGCTGCATGACGACATGGCGGTGTCTTGTGATGGTACGAAAATGCGAAATGGGGTGTAGCACTTCGGTAGACTCCTTTCAGTATACTGAGAATATTATAGCATATCCAAGAAAAATACGCAAGGGCTTTCGGGAAAAGATTTGGGAATATCGGGGGGCTGGCGTATTTTCGGGGCGGGGAGTTCAGAGAAAAGCGCAGGCGTGTCCGATTTCGACAGGATTTGCGGATCATATCCGTTACAATAAGAACAGACATCCCTGAACCGACCGCAGGGGATGCTGAAAATTATCGCAGGAAAGGGTCTGATGAAAGTGGTAGAACTGAAGCAGGAGTCACAAAAACTGACTGCTTCCCTGAGCGGAGAGCTTGACCATCACCATGCCAAGGAGATACGGGAGACCGTAGATTTCGCGGTACGGGAACAGCTTCCGCCGAAGCTTGTGCTGGACTTTACGAAGGTGACCTTTATGGACAGCTCCGGCATCGGGCTGATTATAGGACGGTTTCACCTGATGGAGGAATATGGCGGAGTGCTGGAGATTCATAATCCTTCGCCGCAAATCAGAAAAGTGCTGAGGCTTTCGGGCGCGGACAGGCTTGCCGTGATCCGGAATCATATCGGCGGAAAGGCTGAAAAGTATGAAAACACTCAATGAAATGAAATGTACATTTCCGGCGCGGTCGGAGAACGAAAGCTTTGCACGGACGATGGTCTGTGCGTTCGCGGCACAGCTCGACCCGACGGTAGAGGAGCTGGCGGATTTGCGGACAGCAGTATCAGAGGCGGTAACCAACAGTATTGTACACGCCTATCGGGGGATCAGCGGCGGAAGTATTGCTGTTACGGTGCGGCTTCTGCCCGACAGTGTGATTTATGTACGGATTGCCGATAAGGGCTGTGGGATTGCAGATATTGAAAAAGCGATGGAGCCGCTCTATTCGAGTGCACCGGCGGAGGAGCGTGCAGGTCTGGGATTTACCGTAATGGAGAGCTTTACGGACAAGCTTCAGGTCAGCTCGAAGGTTGGAATCGGTACCACCGTGATCATGCGAAAGAAAATGCGGCATGGCAGAGAATACGATTGTCATTGAGGAGCATCTGGGGCTGGTACATTTATGTGCCAATCGGTTTCGGAGCCGCGGAATGGAGTATGAGGAGCTGTATTCGGCAGGCTGTCTTGGGCTTATCAAGGCGGCGAGGGCATTTGATTCGGAAAGAGGGGTCTGTTTTTCGACATATGCCGTACCGGTGATCATGGGAGAGATCCGACGATTATTCCGGGATGGCGGAGCCGTAAAAATCGGGCGGCGGCTGAAAGAACAGTCGATGCGTGTCGCACAGGTATCCGAAGACATCCGTCAGGAAACCGGCAGAGAACCGACGATACATATGATTGCAAAGCGGCTTGGGATTACAGAAGCGGATGCAGCGGAAGCGATTTGTGCGGCACAGCCGACCGTGTCATTGACCGCTTGTACGGAAGACGGGGAGTTACAGATGGATTTGCCGGTTCCTTCTCCGGAAAATATGCTTCAGGATAAGCTTGCATTGCGTCAGGTTCTGGGCTTGCTGGAGGAACGCGACCGGATGCTGATCGAGCTGCGGTACCGGAAACGGATGATACAGTCTGCGGCAGCGGCTGAACTTGGCATGACGCAGGTTCAGGTCTCCAGACGGGAAAAAAAGATCCTGCTCTTTCTTCGGGAGCAGCTTCTGCGGTAGAAATGCATTGTGATTCCCGACCTCTTTACATTTGTATGAAAATATGGTAAAATAAAGCCAAACCCATTGCTGTCGGGATTTCGCTTCCTGCACCCACAGTTTTGGAAGCTATGTAAAAACCGGAATAAAATCCGGAAAAATACTTCTGTGCGCGCGCGGATGCGCATACACTCCATCGAACGCAAGTGAAGATGGAGGCGAGGATACGAATGGAATGGCTGATGCGGCTGAACGATCTGCTGTGGCAGTGGATTTTGCCGGTTGGATTGATTCTGACCGCGCTGGTATGCGGAATCGCGCAGAAATTTGCACCGCTCCGAGGAAACAGCAGGCTGTTTGTGGATACCTGCGGCAGTCTGTTCGGGAAATGTCCGGACAAAACATCGGGAGATTCTGCACCCTCCCAGCGGCAGATTGTTGCGACAGCACTCGCCGCGGCCATGGGAACAGGAAACCTGATCGGAACCGCGGCGGCACTCGCGGCAGGCGGTGCAGGCGCAATCTTCTGGATGTGGATTTCCGCGTTTGCAGGAATGCTGCTGGTGTATGCGGAGAATGTACTCGGAATTTTCTATCGTCGGAAAACGAAGGATGGATGGTGCGGCGGCGCGATTGCCTGTCTGCGGTACGGATTGCACGCAAAGCGGCTGGCGGTGGTCTTTTCGGTCTGCTGTGCGATGGCAGGGCTCGGTATGGGCAGTATGGCGCAGGCCAATGCGATTGCGGCGGCGGCGAAACAGCTTTCTGTCGCACCGCCCGTGACGGCAGGAATCTGTTTTGTGACGGGTTTTGTGATTCTGCGCGGCGGCACGAAAAAAATCGGCCATGTTACCGTGTGGCTGATGCCGATGCTGTGCGGGATTTATGTGCTCGGATGCAGTATTCTGCTGATACGCAATGCGGCGCGGATTCCTGCCGCATTCGCCGGAATTCTGCGCGGTGCATTCGGGTTTCGTCCGATGGCAGGCGGCTTTTCTGCGGCGATTCTGATGCAGAGTCTGCGTGTCGGGATGCGGCGCGGCATTTTTTCGAACGAAGCGGGTCTTGGAAGCTCCGCACTGCTGCATATGGAAGCGGACGGCAATTCTCCCGATATCCAGGGGAAATGGGCGGCAGTCGAGGTGTTTGCGGATACGATCATCTGCTGTACGCTCACTGCGCTGGTGATACTGACCGCGCCTTCGCTGCAATATACTTCGGAAACGGATGGCGCAGCGCTTTTGCTCGCGGCATTTACAATTGGTTTTGGCAGCTATGCGGGTGATTTTCTGGCAGTCGTTCTGATGCTCTTTGCGTTTGCGACAATGATCGGCTGGTACCCCTGTGGTGCGGCAGCCTTTCGAGCCGTATTCCGGAAAAAGAGCGAAGATATCTATCGGATGCTGTATCTTCTGATGTGTCTTGTCGGCGCCTTGGGAGAACCGGCATGGATTTATGCGGTTTGTGACTGCTGTAATGCATGGATGGCGATTCCGAACTGCATTGGATTATGGAAGCTGCGAGGGACGCTTGCGGCAGAAACTGAAAGGATAAAAAAGGCGTATGAAGATACCGAATGTCAATACAATGGATCGGGCAGAAAAATTTGTAACGGTGCTTAACTGCATTCTGTTTCTGGTAATGTTTGTGGGACTGTACCTGCTGGCGAGACAGTTTGTTCATAATTTTTTCTTACGGATTTTATGTCTGCTGGCGGATTATTTTGTGACCGCACTTGTCATATACTGTATCATACGGCCGTTATCGGCGCGTGCCGCGGAGGCGATCCGCAGCATAAAGCGATAATACCGACATCGTTCGACGAAGAATGATTGGAATTGGTCGAAATCTCAACTTGATATTGGCGATAGATTTTGGTATAATAAAAATCAAATCGTGCGATTGCAAAAGAAGAGAAAAAGAGAGACAGTAAATTTAGGAGTCGTGTATGGAACAAATTTTAAAAGTTTTAATCGGAGATGACGGGTCAGCATTTTCCGTCACATTGGCACAGCAGCTTCGGGAGAAGGGGTTTCAGGCATTCACCCGGCTGCAAAACGCGTCTGCATTACAGGCGGCGATCCGAACGGAAGTACCGGATGTCATGATTCTGGATTTAACGAATCTGGACGCGGAATCACTGTGTGATATTATGGGTGTGATTGAGCAGAACCCTGTCAATACCGCCGTGGTTTTGCCGAATGAGAATACGATGCTGCGCAGTCAGTTTGTACATCGGGGGATTAAAATCTGTGTCAGTAAGCCGCTGGATGTAGAGCGGCTGGCAAACGAGATGCTCCGATTTTACCAGAAGAAACCGGATGTCCAGCTTCCGGAACCGCCCCAGAGTCTAGAATTTATCGTAACTGCGATTATTCAGCGGCTTGGTGTTCCGGCGAATCTTCAGGGCTATCATTATCTTCGGGAAGCGATTATTCGTGTATATTCCGAGCCGCAGCTCATTCATAATATCACGAAGCGTTTATATCCGGAGGTGGCGAAGAATTGTGAAACAACGCCGACACGGGTGGAACGCTCCATCCGCCATGCCATTGATCTGGCATGGGAGCGGGATCCGTCGCTTCGACCGAAGGAATATCTTGGGCTCGCGATGCCGGTAAGCCAGACGAAGCCTACCAATTCCGAGCTGATTGCGATGATTGCGGATCAGCTCCGGATGTGTCATCCGGATCTTTTGAAGGAATAATCCGAACATAGAAAATAGAAAAAGCGCAGGACGATGGGACCGGTCATCGTCCTGCGCTTTCGTTTTAATAGCCTGCGGCAGAAAAACAGGGTTTCATCATGCAGTAATAATCCTTGACATCGTCATTCCCGAAATGCTGCTGTAATGCATTGTGGAATTCCGTTTTGCTCTGTGATTGACACAGACAGTCAAGAATCTGTTGTGCGGCGTCATCGCTGAGATTGGGAATCAGCGAATGGACGCCGGAAAGATCCGGCAGCTTTCCCGAATCGGGTGCGGCGGCGGGATGCTCTTTTTGTTTCACGGGCTTTACGGGTGAAACATTCATCGGCTGAATCTGGATCACAGTCTTACGTTTCCGAACGCTGACCGCGGCAGCCTTTCCGTTCAGTGTCGCCTTAATCGAGGGGCGAAGCTGAACCTTTGTTTTGAGATGCTCTTTACAGAACGCTGCGACAGCCGAAAAACCGCTGTCCTTGCTGATGATGAAATATTCGTCTGCCTCATGGTTTGCAATCAGACATCCCAGCAGCGTTGCGAGCTGGAAGTCCAGTGCATTTTTACCGGATTGTTCGATACAGATTCTCTCCGGCATCACCTTTCCGCCCAGCATTTCATCCATGATTTCGAAGGAGAGAGTGTTTGCGGAATGGCTGTAAAAGAGAATGACACGGTCTGCTGCGGGGAGCTGACCGATGCCGCACAATCCGGCAGAATTGACGTTTTCATAATCAATGAGATAGAGTCGCATAATCAGAATCCTTTCAGATATTTGATGCAATGCGCTCCTGCGTGGATTTCCGATCGGGTTCCGTATTGTATGGGCCTCCGTCGCCCAGACATAATGTGATGGCACGGGAAAGGTTGGTGATTTCGCTGTAAGCGAAGTTTCCGCCGAATTCACCGTCCAGCGTCCATGGGATTTCTTCTTCCGAGAAGAATCGGATCCGATCGGTACGGAAATACAGCACATAATCCGGATCAATGTCCTCGTCGATATTCATCAGCGAGGTCAGAATGCGCTGTAACTCGACAGGGTTTGAGGGTTTCCGGATCAGCATGACCTCGAATGTGCCGTCATCGAGCATAAAGGATTTCATTTTCAGCAGTCCGGCAACCGATGCCGTATTGCTGACCATACCGTAAACGAAATCGTCCTCGACACATTGTCCGTCGAACTCGATTTTCATATGGAGGGGACGGATTGTATTGAGTTTCGAGATCCCGTGGAGAATATAAGCCATATGTCCGATGACATTCTTAATATTCTGGGGTGTTTCATAAACGGTGGAGGTGAATGCACCGAATGCGGCAACATAGAGAAAATATTTTGAATTGAATGTACCGACATCACAGGTAAAGTGATGCGGCTTTTCCATCATCCAGGCTGCGGCGTCCTCGATATCCGATGGGATACAGAGCCCTTTCGCGAAGTCATTGGTCGAACCGCAGGGAATATAGCCGACCGGAAGCGGTGACTGGCTGTGCACCAGTCCCTGCACAACCTCATTGAGTGTACCGTCTCCGCCGGAGCAGACAATCAGATCGAATTTTCCGCTCAGACAAGCATATTCCGCTGCTGCACAAGCGTCCATACGGGCTTGTGTGGTACGAACCGTAACTTCATAGCCGTTGGCAGTAAAAAGATCAATCACCGTCGCGAGTTTTCCGCGAATGGCACTTTTACCGGATTGCAGATTGGTGATGAAATACATTTTTTTCATGGAAACCATCCCTCTTACGCCGAGTGAAAATAAAAACGCAGGATGCAGTGCATCCCTTCGGGCAGGCTTTCCGTGAAATCGTGATGTTTCAAACAAAGCCTACATTCATTATACCAAATTTGCATAAAAAAATCAAGTGCTTTTTGTATAAATAAAAAAAAATCAATTTTTTTCGAAAAAGGGCTTTACAAATCCAAAATAATATGCTATAATAATCTAGTCGTCAGGAAAACGACAGATAATACTGGGGTGTCGCCAAGCGGTAAGGCAGCGGACTCTGACTCCGTTATTTCGAGGGTTCAAATCCTTCCACCCCAACCAATAAACCTCCGATGTGAAAGCATCGGAGGTTTTTCTTGCAATCGGATATGGGATGTGATATCATATAGGAGGTCGGACAGACCGAAAAATAAGAATAGGTCGAAAAGATAATAAGAATTTATGGAGTAGTGGTATATGAAATTAGTGAAAGCGGAAAGGACGCAATTAGAAAGAATTGTTGCTATATCAAAGAGAGCGTTTGAAACAGATGTAGCAGTGGGAGGCGCAGTTGGG
>JAFXIC010000064.1 GCA_017533485.1 Oscillospiraceae bacterium | reverse complement strand
GCTTTCCGGAATGCTTCTGAGCGTTCACCCATATAGTCGTAATCATTCGTTGGGGGTTCGGACTTGAAATTACATTTTTATATCATAAATTGGTGAATCGATTTGCGTTGTATGATAAGACAACCTATATGATCGGTTAACCTTACATGCGATCAATTTCATATAACTCACTGATTATTGAAAATCTTTCGGGCATAAGTATTTTGGGGGCTTTCCGAAAAATCTGAGGGAGTCCGTCTGTCGCGGACTCCCTCAGCATGATTATTCAGCTACAAAAATATAGGGATAAATATCCTGGCCGCCATCGACGAAATAGATTTCTGCCGACGGACATACTTTCTCGAGCTCTGCCCGGAAGGCTGCCTGCTCTTCGGCCGATGCATCCTTGCCGCAGAAAACCGTAAGCATAAATTTATCCGGTCCGTCCATCAGACGCTTGGCCAGTGCGCAGGATGCGACCATGCGATCCGCCTCAGAGAGAACGATCTCCTTTTCGATAATACCGATGGTATCGCCTTCCTTGATGCTGACGCCGTTGATCTCCGCGTCGCGGATAGAGGGCGAAACGTAACCGGCGGTGACGCGCTTCATGGCTTCCTTCATCTCGGTGATGATCACCTCGGGATCGTCGATCTCGAAGTTTGCACCCGAGAGTGCAACGTAGCCGGTACCGATATTCTTACTGGGGATCACGTGGATTTTCGCCGCAGTATAAAGATCCGCTGCCTGCTGTGCTGCCATCAGAATATTACCGTTGTTCGGGAAAACGAAAATGTGTTCGGCATTGACACGCGAGAAAGCATCCAGGAAATCATTCGTGGAAGGATTCTGGGTTTGACCGCCCTGAACCACCTCATCGGTACCGAATTCCCGATAAAGATTCTCGATGCCGGGACCGGTGCAAACTGCAACGACACCGTATTTTTTTGCCGGTGTGGAAGGTGCTTGCGCTTCCTCCGCTTTGTCCGCAATGGCAACGCCGTCTTCTTCAATTGCCGAGCTGTGCTGGAGCGACATATTCTCAATCTTAACTGTCAGGAACTCACCGAATTCACGGCAGTGTGCGAGTACCTTTTCCGGGGTCAGCGTGTGTACATGAATCTTTACGATGCTGTCGGTCTTAAAGGCAACGATCGAATCGCCGAGCTCTGCCAAAAAGGCTTTCAGCGGCTCAACGTCAAATGCTTCGACATCGGTCTTGGTCGACTGCAGGCGGACCAGAAGCTCGGTGCAATATCCGTAAGTCATCACGCTGTCAACACCGAAGCTGTCATAGTTCTGCAGCGTTGCATGCGGCGCTTCATCCTTGGCCAGCTCAACCGCATCGCTGTCTGCCGAAATCTCCTCACCGTTGAGTACGCGGTTGAAGCCATCCATGATGTAGAACAGACCGGCTCCGCCGCTGTCCACAACGCCGGCCTCTTTCAGCACGGTCAGGATCTCGGGCGTTCGCTCGAGCGACGCGTGCATCTCACCAACCAGATCAGCGAAGAAGGTACGGATAGTGCTCTCGGGCGTGATCTGCTTTACAGCATATTCTACCGCTTCGCGCGCAACCGTCAGGATAGTTCCTTCAGTCGGCGTCATAACAGACGTATACGCCTGCTCTACCCCCTTTTCCAGCGCATGCCCCAGGGCAGCCGGATCAGCCTGCCCCACACCCTCGAAGCCCTTTGCGGTTCCCGCAAAGAACTGCGACAAAATAACACCGGAGTTACCGCGTGCACCCAGCAGCATACCGTGCGAGAAAACCTTCATTACCTCGGCCAGGTCGTCGGTATCCAGATTTTCGATCGCAGCAATACCGCTCTCAATGGTCATACGCATATTGTCACCGGTGTCTCCATCGGG
>JAFXIC010000063.1 GCA_017533485.1 Oscillospiraceae bacterium | reverse complement strand
TCTGGAGATTCCGGAGGGCTATACGGAAATTCGAGCCGGAGCCTGTGCAGGTCTGGAAGCGATGGTAGAGCTGAGATTGCCGAACACGCTCCAGAAAATCTGTGCTGGTGCATTCTCCGATTGTGATGCACTGCAAACAGTCGTAATTCCGCCGAATGTGACTGATCTATCCGAGGACGCATTCGATGGCTGTGACAATATTGAGAGCGTTACGATACCGAGAGCATTGGAGGAACAAGCGAAGGCTTGCTTTGCAAATGTCATGCTTCGGTTCTCGGATGAAAACGAATAAAAAAATCATGCCGTCCGCTTGTAAAAACAGGCGGGCGGCGATTTTATGGAAAAAAGTCTGAAAAGGGGCTTGTAATTCTTTCGGAAGTATGGTATAATGTATTTTGGAATTCATGAAAGGAGTATCATAATGATTGTCATTGAAACCCACATTGGCACGATTCGTGTTTCCAAAACATATTTGTACGATTTGATTGAGCAGACCGTAACAAGCTGTTTCGGTGTTGCCGATCTGAACGATTCTTCTCTGATTGAAACCGTAAAGACGAAGATGTTTCCGGCCGATATTCACCGTGGAATTCGTCTGCACGCCGATTCAAATCAGCTTGTGATTGATCTGCATATCATCACAGGTATTGGTGCGAATATATCCGCAATCGCAGACAGTATCCGCAATAAGGTGCGTTATGCGGTGGAACAGGCGATCGGTGTCCATCCCGCAGAGATCAACGTTTATATTGACGGAATTCGTGCATAAGCTTTGAGGAGAGAATGATAGTGATTACTGGAAAGCAGCTGAAAGCAGCAATTATCCATGCTGCAATTTTGATTACAAATAAGCGCCGCTCAGTCGATGAGCTGAATGTATATCCTGTACCGGACGGCGATACCGGAACGAATATGTCGATGACGATTTCCGCAGCCAAGCGTGAGCTGGAACTGCTGTCGGATGATGTCACGGTATCCGAGGTCGCAGATGTTGCGGCGTCCTCGATGCTGAGAGGCGCACGCGGAAATTCCGGAGTGATTACGTCGATTCTGTTCCGCGGTTTTTCGAAAGGGCTTGCCGGACTGAAAACAGCTGAAAATGCTGATTTTGCGAATGCGCTGGAGCTTGGCGTCGCCGGTGCGTATAAGGCGGTTATGAAGCCGACAGAAGGTACAATTCTGACGGTTTCGAGAATGGCAGCCAATAAAGCACAGGAACTTGCGAAAACGGAAATGGATGTGCTCGATTTCTGGCAGGGCGTTCTGGACGAAGCGAATGATGTCCTGAAGCAGACAACTGAAATGCTGCCCGCGCTGAAAAAGGCAAATGTTGTCGATGCCGGCGGTCAGGGCTTCTGTCTGATTCTCAGCGGAATGCTGGATTCGTTCCGTGGAATGGATGTACCGCAGGAGGAGGGCGAACAGAAAACCGCTGCCGCAGTCGATCCGCAGGTTGACTTCAATTCCGCTGTCGCACAGTATGACGAGGAGATCAATTTCACATACTGTACGGAATATATCGTAGAAAAGCATAGTGAAGATGTAGACGCAGCGAAACTGCGTGCATATCTCGAAACGATCGGTGACTGTGTTGTAGTTGTCGAGGACGATGAGATTATTAAGGTTCATGTCCATACGGATAATCCCGGCATGGCGATTACGAAAGCGCTTGAATTCGGCAGCTTCATCAATGATCCGAAGCCGAAAATCGAGAATATGCGGATTCAGCACGAAGGTAAGGTCAAGGAAGCAAAGATTGTCCGTCAGCAGGATGCCGTACCGGTTGAGCCGACAAAGGAATATGGTTTTGTTGCAGTTGCCGCAGGCGGCGGTCTTGAGCGTACATTCCTCGATCTGGGCGTAGACCAGATCGTAAAGGGCGGTCAGACGATGAATCCGTCTACGGATGATATTCTGCGCGCGATTCACGCGACGCCTGCAAAGACCGTATTTGTGCTTCCGAATAATAAGAATATTATTATGGCGGCGGAGCAGGCGATCAATCTCGCAAACCGGAATGTCTGTGTTCTCCAGACCCGAACCATTCCGCAGGGTATTGCCGCAATGCTGGCGTTTGATGAAACTGCGGAATTCAACGATATCCGGATGCAGATGACAAAGGCATTCGAGGGTGTATCCACCGGTTCGATTACCTTTGCGGCACGAGATTCCGAACTGGACGGTCATCCGATCCGAAAGGATGAGGTGCTCGCGCTCGATAACGGAAAACTCTCGTTCACCGAGAAGGATATCAATAAGGCGGCATATAAGCTGACCAGGAAAATGGTAAAGAGCGATACGAGCTATGTCACACTGATTTATGGTGCGGACGTAACCGAAGAACAGTCCCAGCAGCTCAAGGATATGCTGACTGCGAAGCTGAGCAGCCGCGTGGAGATCACAATGATTCATGGCGGACAGCCGATTTACTATTATCTGATTTCGATTGAATAATCAACAAAAAGGACGGGCAACCGTCCTTTTTCGTCATATGAAAGGGGGAGACAGAGATGGAAAAACGACAGTATCATAAGGAGATGGACAGTATCTTGTCCGGACTTCCGAAAACGCCGCTGCCGAAGCTTCTGCTGCATAGCTGCTGCGGGCCGTGCAGTACGGCGGTTCTGGAACAGCTGATGGAGCATTTTGAAATCGTGTTGTTTTACTATAATCCGAATATTGCGCCGAGAGAAGAATTTGAAAAGCGGCTTGCGGCACAGCAACAGCTGCTTGAAACGATGGCGGCACCAAACCCGATTACCATGCTCGTACCGCCGTATGATGATGCGCCGTTCTGGGATGCAGTAAGGGATGTCGCGGATACGCCGGAAATGGGTGCGCGGTGTGAGAGATGTATCGCCCAGCGGATGCAGGAGGCGGTGCGAGCGGCGGTGCAGTCGGGGTGTGAATGGTTTACGACAACACTCTCGGTCAGTCCGCATAAGAACGCCGTATTTATCAATACCTGCGGGGAACAGCTCGAACAGGAATCGGGCGTGCGGTATCTGCCGTCGGATTTTAAAAAGCGCGGAGGATATCCGCGGTCTGTTGCGCTGTCCGAAGAATACGGACTCTATCGACAGGATTATTGCGGATGCCCGATGAGTCTGAGGGAAGCAGAAGAACGAAGACGTCAGCGTGAGATTCGTCAAAATGTGCAATCTTCTGCGCAATAATTGGGCATATCGTACATATCTGCCGAAATTGTTATTTTTTTCACAAGCCAGAGCAAAATGTGCTTGACAAGGGATGTGAAAAATTGTATAATATAGAAGTTAAGAAACGGGATAATTATATCCCGCGCATGATTTTAACGCTCGGTTCATATATCATATTATTTTAGAAAACGGAGGTTTTTGCAATGAGCAGAGTTTACAACTTCAGTGCAGGTCCGGCTGTATTGCCGGAGGAAGTCCTCAAGGAAGCAGCAGAGGAAATGCTGGATTACCGTGGATGCGGTATGTCCGTTATGGAAATGTCCCACCGTTCCAAGATGTATCAGCAGATTATTGATGAAGCTGAACAGGATCTGCGTGACCTGATGAACATTCCGGATAACTATAAGGTACTGTTCCTCCAGGGCGGCGCTTCCCAGCAGTTTGCTGCTGTTCCGATGAATCTCATGAAGAACGGCAAGGCTGCATATATCGTGACCGGTCAGTGGGCAAAGAAGGCATATCAGGAAGCACAGAAGTACGGCGAGGCTGTCGCAGTTGCTTCTTCCGCAGACAAGACCTTCTCCTATATTCCGGATTGCAGCGACCTCGATATTCCGGAGGATGCTGATTACGTTTACATCTGCCAGAACAATACCATCTATGGTACACTGTTCCACGAGCTGCCGAACACCAAGGGCCACGAGCTGGTTGCAGACGTATCTTCCTGCTTCCTCTCCGAGCCGGTTGATGTCACAAAGTACGGCGTCATCTATGGCGGTGTCCAGAAGAACGTCGGCCCGGCAGGCGTTGTCATTGCAATCATCCGTGAAGACCTGATTCCGGAGACTCCGTATGTTGAGAATACTCCTACCATGCTGAGCTGGAAGATTCAGGCAGACAATGGTTCGATGTACAATACACCGCCCTGCTATGGTATTTATATCTGCGGCAAGGTATTTAAGTGGCTGAAGAAGATGGGCGGTCTCGAAGCAATGAAGGCTTTAAACGAGAAGAAGGCAGCAATTCTCTATGATTTCCTCGATTCCAGCAAGATGTTTAAGGGCACTGTCCGCAAGGAAGACCGTTCTCTGATGAATGTACCGTTCATTACCGGCAATGACGAGCTGGATGCAAAGTTTGTTGCAGAAGCAAAGAAGGCAGGCTTTGAGAACCTGAAGGGTCATAGAAGTGTCGGCGGTATGCGTGCTTCGATCTATAATGCAATGCCGATCGAAGGCGTTGAGAAGCTGGTTGCATTCATGAAGAAGTTCGAAGAGGAAAACGCATAATTGATACCGTTTTTCGCAGCCTTGTTTCTGTCGGGAATTGCTGTTCTTGTGATCGGCATTTTCCGACAGAAGCATGTTATGAATTGTCCGCATTACTATCGTGCGGTTGTGGTACGGCATCAGCATTACCGTTCATCGAATCTTGGTGTTGCACTCGCAGGAAATCTGGTTGGAATCATAATTCCTGTTGTTGAGATTTCTCTCGAAAGCGGTGCATTGCTGGAGCTTCCGCTGACGCATACCCAAATTGTAAAGCCCATGCTGGAACAGTTTCCGGAGCTTGACATTGACGGAGAAGTGGATGTGATGTTCTTCGGAAGAAAACCGCGGGAAGCATTTCTGAGAAACCATAAGCTTGCGCAGACACCACTGCGGTTTACAATGATGATTCCGGTCGGTATCGCATTGATGGTGACTGCCGTCGGATTATATCTTTATTACTTATCAATTTAAGAAAGGATGTATTTCCCATGTATCAGGTACAGGCATTGAATAAAATTTCTCCTGTTGGTCTCGCACAGCTCGGCGAGAATTATCAGGTTGCAGACGCTTGTGAGAATCCGGATGCGATTCTGGTGCGTTCTGCTGTTATGCACGAAATGACCTTTGGCGATAATCTTCTTGCAATCGCAAGAGCCGGTGCAGGTGTCAACAATATTCCCTGCGACCGCTGTGCAGAAGAGGGTATCGTTGTCTTCAATACACCCGGCGCCAATGCAAACGGTGTAAAGGAGCTTGCAATTGCAGGTATGCTCCTCGCATCTCGTGATATCGTCGGCGGTATTGAATGGGTACAGACCATTAAGGGCGAAGAAACTGTTGCAAAGATGGTTGAGAAAGGAAAGTCCAAGTTTGCCGGCACAGAGCTGAAGGGCAAGAAGCTCGGTATCATCGGTCTGGGTGCAATCGGCGGCCCGCTCGGTAATGCTGCAACGGCCCTCGGTATGGAAGTATACGGCTGCGACCCGTATATCTCTGTTGACGCTGCATGGAACCTCTCCCGTCAGATCAAGCACGTGCAGACACGTGATGAAATCTTCCGTGAGTGCGACTTTATCTCTGTCCATGTTCCGCTGATTAAGAATGCAGATCCTTCTGTCAATACCGAAAAGATGATCAATGCTGAAACCATCGCAATGATGAAGGACGGCGTAGTAATCCTGAACTTTGCACGCGACCTTCTGGTGGATGATGAAGCAATGGAAGCCGCACTGAAATCCGGTAAGGTTCGTAAGTATGTGACAGATTTCCCGAATGCAAAGACCGCAAATATGGAAGGCGTTATCGCGATTCCGCACCTCGGCGCATCCACTGAGGAAGCAGAGGACAACTGCGCAGTCATGGCAGCAAAGGAACTTGTTGAGTACCTTGAAAAGGGTAATATCCGCAACAGCGTAAACTATCCGAATGCTGAAATGAATGCAGTCGGTAAGAAGATCTGCGTACTGCATAAGAATATTCCGAGCGTTATTGCATCTCTGACCAATGTTGTCAGCACAGTCGGCGGCAACATCGAGAATATGGTAAATGCAAGCCGCGGCGAGTATGCATACACCATGATGGATGTCACCGGTGTGGATATCTCTGCTGACGCAATGAAGTCGATTGACGGCGTAATTCGTGTTCGTATCATCGGCTGATCCGGATTGAAAACGATATCTCCTTGATACAGCCTGAAACAGGGCTGTATTGAGGGGATATTTGCATATGTGGTATTGCCGAAAAAATTTTTTCTGGAAATTGAAAAAAAAGCTTGACAATTCAAAACAAGTGTGATATAATAATATAGTCGTAAGGAGAGATTCCGAAACGGCAAGGAATATGCGGATATGGCGGAATTGGCAGACGCGCATGGTTCAGGTCCATGTGAAAGCAATTTCATGGAGGTTCAAGTCCTCTTATCCGCATCTAAAAAATCCCTCATACGAAGTATGAGGGATTTCTCATAGACAATGCAGGTGTAGTTTAGTGGTAAAACATCAGCTTCCCAAGCTGAGGTTGGGGGTTCGATTCCCCTCACCTGCTCTGTTTGATTTAAAATTATTTAACGGAGGTATAATATCATGGCAAAAAATCCAACTTGTTGGACTGTAACTGTAGGCGAAGATGTGATTCGTGTAGTTAATGGTGAGGGATTGTATGTAAATGATAAATTGCAGGATGTAACCTATGGTATTGCTACTTGTGAAAAATTTTACGGAAAGTTGTCTGACGGTAAGGAAGTTAAGGCTGTAATTGGCGCAAAAGATTTTGGTTTAAAAATCCATTGCACAATATTCGTTGATTGCGAATGTGTATTCAACGACTAATTGCTTTATTAGGT
>JAFXIC010000062.1 GCA_017533485.1 Oscillospiraceae bacterium | reverse complement strand
TGTACCCCCTTCCAACTCATCCCCTCCTCTCTTATGCCACACCTTACCAGAACGCACTTACTTACAAACACCGCACCCAATACAGCATACAAATCATCTGCACGTGGATTTTTTATAACCATTTTTATCGTCCTTGCACGCCACTAGAGGGGGATGGGTAACGGAAAGGGGTTTGAAAGGGGAAAACCATAGGGTCAAGGGGGAGACGTGAGAGCGGTGCTCGAACACTCCCCCTTGCCCTTGGTTTGCCCCTTTCATTTCATCCCAGCACGAAAACAATGCTAGGAAGATAAACATAAGAATACAGAAAAACCGTGAGAACATTCCTCGAAAACTCCCCCTTTCCCCTCTTTTCTGATTGACAGCACCCGAAAACTATGCTAGAATGAAAACACAGATATGCCGCTTCATGAAAAACGGGAGATTTTAAAAAAGGGAGGAATTCCAATGAAATTTCGAGGTGCTTCTAAACTTGCCGCTGTCGCCGCTGCGGCAGTCCTCAGCCTTAGTGCCATCCTTTCCCCTGCGACAACCTATGCCGACGCCGATATCGCCCACGATCCAAGCCGCGATGTCAATGCAGAGGGCGTCGGAAATCCATTCGGCTATGGTGAACGAAATACACCAGCGAATGCGTCTACCGCGGAAATCCGTGCCATCAATCATGCGATGACAGTACAGGAAGTCAAGTACGCGCTCTATAAGGAAATTGATGAGCATTGGGATTTGCTGACGGTCCGCCTCGGTCAGACCGAACGCGAAAAGGTCTATGCACTCTTTCTCGGCGTCGGTACAAGAGAATCTACACTCGGCGGAAACGGAGATGGCGCAGATCTCGAAACTGCGCATTCCCAGGGCTTTGGTGTCAGCTCTGCACACGCCTACGGTACCCTCCAGACCGCTGTCACTGCCTTCGCAGACTGTGATCCGACGTTTATGCCGGAGGATGATGTGCCGGAAATGTATCAGTATTCGCTTTCCGAATCTACATTCTATGACGCGATTATTTCGAATCATATGGGTATCCGGAAGATTCTGCATTTCGTTCGTTCCGCGATTGTAGATTATAACCTTTCCGGTTTTCAGGTCGTGCGTGCGGCACTGAAAGGACATAATACCGGCTGGGCGGATTATGATGAAACGAATGTGGGATATTATGCGAATTATCCCGATGAAATTATCGCGCAGGCAAAATGGTATTACGAAGAAGGCCATCTCTATGACGGCGAATTTTCATGGACCGGCAATCAGGCAATCGAAAGCTACCGCAACAGCAATCCGTGGGAATGGTGGGGAGACGGAGAACCGAGTCTTGCACCGGTAGATGAAAGCTCTCTGCCGGAGGTGACCGGAACAACCCCGCCGCAGGGCAGTGTGACTGTGACAACCACCAGCAAGCCTGTGAATCCCGGCGCGGAATTCTCGGTCAGCCCATCTTATCTTGATTTAACAGTCGGTCAGTCTGCGGGAAAGATTGAAACGCTGGATGGCGCGACATTCGAATCGGGTGATGAAACGATTGCAGCAGTCGATGAAAATGGTAATGTGACGCCGCTCAAAGCCGGTATGACGCATATTATCGTTTATTCGCCGTATGGCTTCGGAGACTGTCGGTATGTGACAGTGAATGTGAGTGCCGGAAGCGGTTCGACGACTGTGCCGCAGAATTTGCGTGGAGATGTCAATCTGAACGGCAAAGTGGAGATTGCGGATGCGGTGCTCCTCGTAAAAGCACTCATCGGCGAGACGAAGCTGACGGCGGCACAGGGCGCAGCAGCAGATCTGGATGAAAATAAGCTGCTGACGGCTTCCGACCTGACACAACTCAAACGGATCCTGATGTAAAACGAGCACATCCGGAATTCGAATGTTTTGTTGATAATGACGAAAATCAAAAAATCGAGAAAAAGCGCTTGACTTTTGGGTGTCTGTCTGCTATAATATACTAGTATTCGATGCGAGTGTGCTGGAACTGGCAGACAGGCACGTTTGAGGGGCGTGTGCTTCGGCGTACGGGTTCAAGTCCCGTCACTCGCACCAACTGCATGATGCAGCCGTGTGATATTGCTTGACCGCGTATCACCATGTGGAAAGATGGCTGAGCTGGTCGAAGGCGCACGACTGGAAATCGTGTAGGCGTTGATAGCGTCTCGAGGGTTCGAATCCCTCTCTTTCCGCTTTTGAGAAACATCCTGAAACCGAAAGGTTTTGGGATGTTTTTGTTTTATGGGGTAGATATTTTTCTGATAGAAAAGCGAAAGGAGACAACCAAGGGTAAGGGGGAGAATTTGAGGGTTGCTCTCGCGGTTTCCTGT
>JAFXIC010000061.1 GCA_017533485.1 Oscillospiraceae bacterium | reverse complement strand
TGGCGGTGATGGTAAAGTCCAGCCCAGTCAGCTCGCTGAGTGATTGGGCCAGTTCCTCGGCAGTCTTTTGGGCACCGGTATATTCGATGGGGTATTCTTTGACCTCATCGGCATAGAAAACGGCATAGAGGATATCGGTCCGGGTGCTCCCGCAGGCTGCAAGCAGGCAAATGAGCATAGCTGCTGCCAAAATTACGCATAATTTTTTCATCATATTTTCTCCTTATTTGTTGCAGCTGAAATGATATACTTATCAGCCGGTTTTCTTTTAATCAATGGAATCGCCGCCGCTTCCGCTGTCGCTGCCTCCGTCGGAATCGGAAAAGCCTCCGCCTTCGCCGCTGCTGTCGCTCCATTCGGTGCTGCTGTCAGAAGTGGGCTCTTTGATGTCGGCAACCTCATGACCGATGGAATCCATTGCGTCATAAAGGGACATGTCCTGCATCCAACGGTACATATCGTCGTCATAGGTATCCGTTCCCGCGTATACGGCTTCTGGATACTTTACAGCCAGCGCCTTTGCCACCTTCTGACCATTGCCCATCGCGACTGCGTAGACCATATACTCACGCCATACGGAAAATTCCGGGAGTTCCTTATCCTCGAAGGTAGTAAAATCATCCAGAAAACGTCCGAAGGCTTGCCACAGAGCCAGGTCATCCTCACCCTGCTGATCCAGAACAATACAGGAGCCGCCGCTTTTCACGAAATTTATCAAAAAGCGGATAATGGAGAGTAAGATCACCAACCCCGCAAAGGTGATCAGACCGAATACGAAGGAGGATCTGAAATCGATTCCGTCATACAGCGAACTGAACATACAGAACAGCATCGCAATAAGCCCTACCGCCGCGGAAAAAATCAGACGGCGCTTGAAGGCTCCGGTGGAAGCTTTTTCCGTGTTCTCGGTTTTGACCCATTTCGTATATTCTCTTTCCACCGCACCCGCAAAGCTGTTGCGGAAATCCAAGGCCGCGTCACGGTTGTCCTTAATATACTGTTTGAAATCCTTTATGGAAATCTTCCCGCTTCCGTCGGACGCTTCCTTAACGAAATCCCATAGAATTTCCTGATAGCTCTTGATATTCTCCTGATCCTGAGCCGGCTCCGCATCCTCCTGCGGCGCGGCAGACGGGAACAGCTCCTCGCCAAGCCGCTCATCCAGCAAAAGCTCCGCGTCCCCCGCAGTCGTCCGGAAATGGATCAGCTTTTTCAAATTCAATTCCAGCAGCGTTGCGGAGATCTGTCGGGAGATGTCAGACTTGCCGTCGTAGAAATGAACCAGCCTTTCTACAACAGGGGCGGGACGGTCATCCGGCAGATCCCGGTAATACTGGGGTGACTTGGCGGGATGCTTTCTGAACCTTTTTTTATTGATCCATCTCAGGATATTCATAATCAGGTCAAGCACGCCGGTTAGCGCAAGAACCGGTATACCAAAGATAATGATTGCTAAAGCAATTAATCCATATTCGGTCAGAAATTCCCAAACCGACTCCATGACCCCGCCGCAAAACTGCTCGATGGAATTCAAAACGGGATGCGCCTCTTCCCATGCGCGCCGCTCAGCGAGGTACGCCTCCTGTTCGGCCTTTCTGCGTTCCGATTCCTCGCGCTTGGCGTTTGCGCTGTCGGCCAGCTCTTTTTCATATGCCAGAATCTGGTCGAGCCCCTCGCCCTGCTGTTCCCATCCGCCGTAGAAGAAGTCGGCGGGCAGAGTGCAGCGGATATCAACGATCGTCCCCAGAGAGACGTTCTCTATCTGCAGGAACGCAGAGTATTCAGACTGCTTGTTAAATGTGCCGTTGAGCGGTCCATGCGCCCAGATGAGGAAATCCTCATCCGGAACGCCTTCGGGCACGATCAGGGTGGCGGTGAGCGTGCCAATGTCGGAAATGCCGTTATCTCCGGTCAGATTCCA